>JADZBY010000340.1 GCA_020851855.1 Anaerolineae bacterium | reverse complement strand
CCCAGGTACTCGACGGTGGTCTGGGCCGGGAACTCGACGGCCAGCGAGTCAGGGCCGATGGGCTGGCGGGTGCGGATGGCGAGTTGGGCGAACAGGTCGCTCGGCAGGCTCATGCCGGGCACAACCTGAATATCGAGCAGTCCGGCGTCGTAGAGCGCCTGCCGGGCGGCCTCGTAATCATCCGCCCAGAGCAGGTCAAAGCGGTATACCGCCGTGTCGCCTTGCTGGCCCGCCGGTTGAAGCGTGCGGCTGGTGTGCGGTAAGCGCCACGCGCCGCGCGTCTCGGCCTCGCCGGAAGCGCGCGAGTGTACGAAGGCTGTGTACACGCCTTCCCACGCGCCCATGCCCGGCGTGCGCTCGAAGTATTCCAGCGGCGTATCGGCATCCGGCAGCACGGCGAGAAACGGCCCGACGCCATTGGGCCGCAGGGCGACGACGAACGAGCCGTGCCCGGCGATGTGGCTGTGCCGCACGACACGCTGCGTGTATGTCGTGAGCGAGTCGCGCACGTAGTCGGTGTTGAACAGCATCGGCAGCGCCAGATCGCCGATCTCCAGCGGCTCAGACAGCCGGTTGCGCAGCGTGATCTGCCAATGCAGCCGGTCGCCGTCCAGCCGGAAATGCTCCTGAAGCGAGAAGCCGCGAATGCCCTTCGCATCGGTCGAGTCGGCGTCGTAATCCACCACGATATCGCGCGGTTGGTCCTCGTCATCCACGCGCACCTGCCGCACATCGTCCGAGTCGAGCGACGCGGCGAACTGCCAGTCGCCGCCGCCGGTCCGATAACGCATCTCGACTTTGCCCAGGCCGTGCCCTTTCAGGTAGTCCGTGTCAAAGGCATCGTCGCGGCGCTTCAGGCCCGCGATCAGCCCTTGCCGCAGGCTGAAGGTTGCCTGGAACGGCGAATCATCCGCACCCACCGCCAGCGTTTCTGGACGCATCAGCCCACATCCTGCGGCAGTGAGCGCCGCCATGACCAGGAAATTCCGCCGCGAAAGCCTCACGGTGCGCCTGTGTCTTTCAGCCGTGCAGGCCCGTTGTTATATTCACGCCTTCGATGATCCGCTTCTGGAAGATGAACAGGATCACGATGATGGGGACCATCGTCGCCACCGACGCGGCCATGAGCAACTGCCATTTTGTGCCGTACACCTGCCGGAACAGCGTCAGGCCGAGCGCAATGGTGAAGTTCTTGTTGCTGCTCAGGTAGATCAACTGGCCGAAGAAGTCGTTCCACACGCCGATGAAGGTGAAAATGGCGATGGCGGTGAGCGCCGGCTTGACCAGCGGCAGGATGACGCGCAGGTAGATGTAAAAATAGCCCGCGCCGTCGATGAGCGCCGCGTCTTCCAGGTCGCGCGGGATGTTGCGCATGAACTGCCGCAGCAGGAAGATGTTGAACGCGCCGCCGCCAAACCAGGCCGGCAGCGTGAGCGGCGTGAAGGTGTCGATAGCGCCCAGGCGCGACCAGGCGATGAAGGTCGGGACGAGCGTCACCGCGCCGGGCAGCATCATGGTGGAGAGGATGGCCATGAAGACCAGATCGCGGCCCGGCCAGCGCAAGCGGCTGAAGCTGTAGGCCGCCAGCGAGCTGGTGATCAAGACGCCCGGCACGACGAGCGCCTCGATGATCAGGGTGTTTTTCGCGAACACCAGGAAATTCGGCTCGTACTTGAACAGCGCTTCCTGGTAGTTGCCCCACAGGATCGGGTCGGGGATCCACTGCGGCGGGACCTTGAACACCTGGCTGACCGGCTTGAGCGAGGTGGACACCATCCACGCCAGCGGCATGAGCACCATCAGCGCGCCCACGACCAGGAAGAAGTACACAAACAGCCGGTTCACGTAGTGGGGCAGGCGCTCGATGAGGTTCGCCAGCCGCCGCGCCTGGGGCCGCTCTGCAGAGGCCGGCGGCGGTGATGCGCGCTCCTCGAGTCGCGGCGTGTAGCTCTCGTTCACGGACCTACTCCTCACCTTTCACTTTCGGCTCTCATAAAAGACCCACAGGCCCGACGAGCGGAAGACGAGCAGCGTCAGGATGCCAATGATGATGAACAGCAGCCACGCCATCGCGGCGGCATAGCCCATCTCGCCCCGGCTGAAGGCGCTCTGGTACAGGTACAGGTTGTAGAACAGGCCCGCGTTGTTGCGCCCGCCGCCGATCAGATAGCCCTGGGTGAACGTCTGAAGCGCACCGATGATGCCGGTGACGAGGTTGAAGAAGATCACGGGCGAGATCATGGGCAGCGTGATGTGCCGGAAGCAGCGCCATTTGCCCGCGCCGTCGACCATCGCGGCGTCGAACAACTCCTGCGGGACGCCCTGCAGGCTGGCCAGGAAGATCACTGCGCCGCCGCCCGCCCCCCATAGGGACATGATCACGAACGACGGGATGACCGTGCTCGGATCGTTGAACCATTTCACGGTGGGCAGGCCCAGGCTGTGCAGCGCCGAGTTCACCAGCCCGAAGTTCGGCTCTAATAGCCAGAGCCAGACCACGATCACCGACACGGCGGGCAGGATGGACGGCAGGTAGAAGGCGAGCAGAAAGAGGCGCTGGCCCCTCACCTTCTGGTTGAGCAGGATGGCGATGAGCAAACTGGCGATCAGGCCACTCGGCACGGCCAGCAGCGCGTAACTCGCCGTGTTGCCGAGCGACTGGCTGATCAGCGGGTCGCTGCCCAGGCGCTGGTAGTTTTCCAGGCCCACCCACTCCGGCGCAGAGAGCAGGCTCCAATTGGTCAGGCTGATGCCCAACGAGGCGAGCATCGGCCCGAATGAGAACAGCAGGAAGCCCAGGATGGCCGGGGCGGCAAAGAGCAGGCCAAAACGCGCCTCACGCCGCGCCAGCGTCCCGGTGGGCCGTTCCATGCGCAGGGAAGGAAGGGTAAGTACACGTCCCATCATACGCTCCAAAAGTCCAGTTGCGGCGCGGGGGAGTACATATACCCTCACCCCCGGCCCCTCTCCATGCCCGTCACCCCAGAGGGGACCCCGACGGCATAGAGAGGGGAGATCGCTTGTTTTGCTGGCGCGCTCGTCCCCCTCTCCATGCTGTACTCAGCATGGAGAGGGGCAAGGGGGGTGAGGCGAACGGCTACTCTCCGGCCAGGACCGGGATGGCGGCCTCGGCGGCGGCGTCCATCGCTTCCTGCACTGTCTTCTCACCACGGAAGGCGGGCATTAACTCGTTCATGACCACCGGCCACTCGACGGCGGGCATGAGCGCGGTGACTTTGCCCGGCATCAGGCCGCTGTAGTTCACGTTTTCCACGACCACCGTGTCGTAGTGCTCCGGCAGGTCGGCGTCGGCCAGCCACGCCTGAAGGCCATCGCCGCTCAGGTACTCTTTGGCGGTCGGCACGCCGTTGCCGCCCTGGAACATGTCGAATTGCAGGCTGGCGTCCGTCACGAACTGGACGAAGTCGAAGGCCAGTTGTGGATTCTCGGAGTCCTTCCAGATGACGGGCGGATCGGTGAAGGTGGCGGTGCGGTATTCTTTGTAGACGGGCAGCACGCCGACGCCCAGGTCATCGCCCCAGGTCTGGATCATGGTCGGCACATTCCACGTACCATCGATGAACATGGCGATGCGGCCCGATTGCAGCATGACATCCCAGCCAATCGAGTCGGCAATGTCCAGCGTCGGCGCGACGCCTTCGACCAGGCGCAGGTCGGCCATATTCTGCAGGGCTTCGACGGCTTCGGGCGAGTTCAGGGCGAGCGCCTTACCATCTTCGCTGAACCATGCGCCGCCGTTGGAGAAGACGAACGGCGTCCAGATGGTCATCCACGGCGCGACGTACACGCCGTAGTATTTGTCCATGTCCTCGCCGTGGGTGAGCTGGCGCGACACCTCGACGAACTGATCCCACGTCCAGGCGTTCTCGCGCTCGTAAGGCGGATACTCTACGCCCGCCGCGTCAAAGATGGACTTGTTGTAGAACAGGATGATCGAGTTCAAGGACGGCGCGACGGTCAGCAGCTCGCCGTCCTTGCGCCAGATCGCCGCCTCGACGTACGTGTCGTCCACGTTGATGCCCGCCGCATCGTAATACGGCTGCTGGTCTAGGATCACGCCCTCGTTGGCGAAGCGCATGATCTGGTTCGAGTTGAGCAAGAACACGTCCGGACCGTCGCCCGCCGCGATCAGGGCCTGGAGCTTCGTCTCGTACTCGTCCGGCTGGTGAATGAACTCGAATTTCACGTTCGGATGCCCGGCGGCCACGAACGCATCCACGATTTTCTGCCAGTACGACGGCGCGCTGGCATCGCCCCAGAACATGAGCTTGAGGGTCACCTCGTCCTGCGCCGCCGCCGCGCCGCCGGCGGCCAGCACGAAGGACAGGATGAACGCGAAAACGATCAGGCTACGCAACTTTGACATGGTAAAGGCTCCTTGTACTTTGTACTTTCCTGGTGCACGGCGGAACACAGTCCGGATGGAACCGATGAGATGCCGCTGGTGGTGCGTCCTCCTTCCCGTCAGCGCTCGTTGATCCAGACGAGCATGTCGCCCGATGTGCGGTTGTCCCACAGGCAGTAGGGAATGGCCCGGATGGCCACGGGCGCGGCGGCGGGCGGCTGGGACGTGTAGGCGGCGTCCTCGTCGGGCGGCAGCAAACGCCGCGCCTGCCCGGTGATGGCGACCGTGCCGCCCAACAGGCCCGGCTCGAAGGCTGCTTCAAGCTCGGCGTCGCGCGGCAGGATGATCTGATCGAGGTCGTCGCCGTTGTCCGCGCTTTCCAGGCAGAAGACGAGCGGCCCACGCTGGAGCGCCACGCGGCCACGGTTCGCCGCCACATGCGGAGAGGCGTACACGCGCTCGACAGGCATTTCCAGCCGCAAATGCACCTCGTCGCCGCGCATCCAGCGCCGGGCGATGACGGCGTAGCCTTGCTCCACCGGCCCATCCCAGGCGTCGCCGTTCACGGTGAGGCTCGCCTTGCGACACCAGCCCGGCAGGCGCAGCTTGAGCGCGAAATGGGCGGGCTGTTCCGGCGCGAGCCTGAGCCGCACGTCGCCATCCCACGGGTAGTGCGTCTCCTGAGTCAGGTCAAGCGCCTGCCCGGCCACCTGAAGCCGCGCGCTGCCCTGCACGTACAGGTGCACCACGGCGGCGTTCTGCCCCTGGGAGTAGATGAAGGCGCCGAACGAGGCCAAGAGGCGCGTGATGTTCGGCGGGCAGCAGGCCGTGCCGTACCACGACTGGCGGTGATGCGGCTTGCGCCGGAAGTGCTCGTTGCGGCGGTCCACGGCGAGTGGATTCTCGTAGAAATAGTGGCTGCCATCCAGCGAGATGCCGGAAAGCACGCCGTTGTACAGGGCGCGCTCCATCACGTCGGCGTATTCGCCCCGGCAGGTCACGTGCAGCATCCGGTGCATCCACAGCGCCAGCCCGATGGCCGCGCATGTCTCGGCGTAGGCAGTGTCGTTGGGCAGGTCGTAATCGCGCGTGAAGCCCTCGTTGTGCCGGCTGGACCCAATGCCGCCGGTGACGTACATCTGGCGGTGCGCGACGCTTTCGAAGAGGCGCTCGACCACATCGCGCAGGCCCGGATCGCCCGTCTCGCGGACCAGGTCGGCCACGGCGGAGTACAGGTACATGGCGCGCACGGCGTGCCCGACGGCCCGGTCCTGTTCGCGCACCGGCTTGTGCGACTGGTTGTATTCATACGTCTTCGCCCAGAAATCGGCGGGGTTTTCGCCGCGCGCACGGGCTTCCACGTCGAAGTAGTGGGGCTGCTTGCCGCGTTCTTCGACAAAGAACTGCGCCAGCCGCAGATAACGCTCCTCGCCGGTGGCGCGCGCCAGCCGGACCAGGGCCAGCTCGATTTCCTCGTGGCCGCAATAGCCGCGTTTTTGCCCCGGATGCGGGCCAAACACCGAGTCGATGTAATCCGCGTAGCGGCGCATCACGTCGAGCAGAGCGCGTTTGCCGGTCGCCTCGTAATGGGCTACGGCGGCCTCGATCAGGTGGCCGGCGCAGTACAACTCGTGGGCGTCGCGCAGGTTCGCCCAGCGGTTTTCCGGCTCGACGACGGTGAAATGGGCGTTCAGGTAGCCATCGGGCTGCTGGGCGCTGGCCAGCAGGGCGATCACGCCGTCCAGCAGGGTATCCAGTTCGCGGTCATAGTCAGTGGCAAGCACGTAACTGACCGCCTCGATCCACTTGGCAAGGTCGGATTCCCAGAAAACGTGCGGCTCGCCGGGCATGCCGGGCCGCCATTCCAGCCTGAGCGCGTCCAGGTAGCCGATGTCCTTGAGTTTCTGATAGATGCTGTAGAGGGTGGTGGTCCGGTTCGTCTCGCGCCGGGGCGACCAGAAGGCGTCGTCGATGGTCACCTGCTTGAGCGAACAGGGCACGATCCGGGAACGTAGTTCGGTAGTCATGGCGTGGTCCATGTGTGCATCGGGAAGCGGCACGACGCGGGGAGAATGGCCGGGGCGCACGCTGGTTTTGACCGTCTGCCGCCCCAGCGGATGGCCGCACGACTCGCGGATGACCAGGCGGCCCCGGACCAGTTCCGTTTCGACCTGGTTCGCGCCGCCGCTGATGGCGCTGAGCACCAT
>JADZBY010000339.1 GCA_020851855.1 Anaerolineae bacterium | reverse complement strand
GTGCGCGGCCAGCCCAACCAGCGGGACAGCATCGAGCGAGAACGGGCCTTTGAGGACGAGCTGATGCGCTGGAATCTGCCCGACGCGCACCGCCTGCGCGGCGATTTTGACCCACACATCGCCAGCGCGTCGCTGGACGCGCTGCTCGCCACCGGCGCGACGTTCGATGCGCTGGTCGCCGCCGATTTCCTGATGGCCGTGGCGGCGCTGGACGTGTTACGGCGGGCCGGGCGGCGCGTTCCGGACGATGTGTCGGTGGCTGGCTTTGGCGATGGCGAAGCGGCGCAGGCTGCCGGTTTGACCACCGTCGCGGCGAATGTGGTCGATCAGGGCCGCCGCGCTGCCCGGCAGTTGATCGGGCAGATTCACGGCCTGCGCATCCGTGGGCTGACCGTCCTGAGCACCGAACTCGTGCTGCGCGCCACGTGTTGCGCCGGGCACTGAGCCACAGGCGCGCTGCTCACGCCTCGACGGGGTCAACCGGGCCGAAGCGGGCGGCGAGGGCCGCGCCGACCACGGGCAGGCTGCCCGCAACACGCCGCACCAGCCGCCATTCGTCCGGCCCCAGGGCGCGGAATATCACCAGCCCGGCGAGATAGACCAATACACCCGCCAGCCCGCCCAGGATCGGGCTGACGTCGCGCAGGGCGAGGATGGCCAGCGTCATGCACAGCCCGGCCAGCCCCACGCGCGCCGCGCCGCGCGCCAGCCGCCCCAGCGCCGCCCGCTCCATGCGCCGCGTCGCCAGCAACAGCGCGGCCAGCGCCGACCACGCCGTCACGCTGGCCACGCCCGCGCCCTGTATGCCGATGCGGGGCAGCAGCAGCAGATTCAGGGCCACGTTCAGCGCTAGCGCGACGAGCCGGAAGCCCACCATGCGGCCCTGGTTGCCCCGGATGATAAGCTCCTGCACGAACACCGCCGAGGTCAGCGCGGGCACGACGTACCAGATCGTGATCTCCAGCACCACCGAGGTGCGCGCAAAGCCGGGGAAGAACACCGCCGAAAGCCGCGCCGCCAACGTGGTGACGGCCACCGCAATCGGCACGGTGGTCACCAGCAGCAGGAAGGCGAGCCGCTCGGTGAGGGACGTCAGCGCGCCGCCCTGGCCATCGTGCAGCCGCGACATGAGCGGGTAGACCGCCGTGAGCGCCGTCGTGCCGACCAGCTCGGTGACGCCGAAGATGATCACGTAGCTCGAGGTCAGATACCCGGCGTCGGCTTCGGAGAGCATGGTGAAGGCGAGCACCTTGTCGAGGTGCTGATAGGCCAGCGCGATGAAGGATGCCAGCGCCAGCGGGAAGCCGTCGCGGAACAACGTGCGCACGGTCGCCCCGTCCACCGGCCAGCGCGGACGGATGCCGTACCGCCACAGCGCTGCCCAGTACAGCACGCCGCGCACCGCGCCCGCCAGCAGCGTGGCGACGTACAGACCCGGCAAGCCGCCGCCGCCCGCCAGCGCCGCGATGGTGAAGACGATCTGAAAGACGATGTGCGTCACCAGGATGGCGCTCGTGGTGACCATCTTCTCGATGGCCAACAACTGGTTATGCGCCATGTTGCCGATGAGGTCGAGGAACAGGCTGAGCGCGGCCAACGCCAGCAGCAGCCGAAATTCCACGTTGTAGCCGGGCAGAAGCGCGACGCCCATCAGGCCCAGGTAGGCGAGCAGCGCCAGCGGCGGCTGGCCCACCAGTGTGCCGGTCAGGTAACGCCCGGCGCGGACCGGATCGCGGGCCACGTCGCGCAGCACGATCAGGCCCATGCCAAATTCGGGCAGCGCGGCGGCGGTGGTGATCATGCCGGAGATGACGCCCCACGTGCCGTACCCGGCTTCGCCCAACAGTTGCGCCAGCAGGATGGCCCAGCCGAACTGCAAGCCGCGCGCCAGCAGCGTGGCCAGCGCGATGGCGGTCGCGTTGCGCGTCAGCCGGGCGACCTGCGCCTCGTGCGTCTCTTGCGCCCCGTCCGCGCTCCCGAACGGCACGGATGCGGGCAACGGGTCCGGTTGCGGTTGCGCCTCGGGGGCGCGTGCGGGGTCCAGCGGTTCAGCGTTCACGGTGGCGAAGTCTATCCCAGCGCGAGGTCTTATCAAAACGCCTCACCCCCTGCCCCTCTCCACGCGGTTGCTCCGCGTGGAGAGGGGTAGGGGTGAGGTCCCTACGCCAGCTTGTCGTACAGGGCCTCGTAGCGTGCGGCGACTGCGCCCCAGGTGAATTTGCTCTCGATCAGGCGGCGGTTGTTCGCGCCCATGTGCTCCCGGAGCGCCGAATCCTGCAACAGGCGCGCCGCCGCCTCGGCCAGCGCGTCGCCCGTGCCGGCGATCAGGGCGTGTTCGCCCGCCGCCGCCGGGATGCCGTCCAGGCTGAGCGGCGTGGCGACCAGCGGCAAGCCCATCGCCATCGCCTCAAGCACCTTGTTCTTGATGCCTGCGCCGGTGCGCAGCGGGCAAACGAAGACGCTAGCGCTCTCCAGATATGGCCGTACGTCCGGCACGCGCCCGGTGACGTGAATGGCCGCGCCCGGACCGCCATCCAGCGCACGAAGTTCCGGCGGCGGCGCGTTGCCCACCAGCTGCAGGCGCGCTCTCGGCTGCCGGGCGCGCACCAGCGGGAGAATCTCGCAGGCCAGCCAGC
>JADZBY010000338.1 GCA_020851855.1 Anaerolineae bacterium | reverse complement strand
CCGACACGCTGATCCTCGAAGACCTGGGCAGCCGCAACGGCACATTTTACGGCCAGCAGCGCGTCCGCGAGCATGAGCCGGTACAGATTCGGCCCGGCGACTTGTTCCGCGTTGGGCGGACCTGGCTACGCATTGACCCGTTCGAAGACTCCGCCGAGCCGCCGTCCGACGACGATCTGCCGTTTTGACGTGTAGGGATCGCAGCGCCCGGACCTGAAGGTCCAGGCTGAACCTACGAAGCCCTTCGGGCTGAAGGCGTATGCCAGCCCGTCAGGGCTTTGTAGACTTAGCCCGGTCGCTTTAGCGCCGGGTGCGCCCTGAACCGTCGCAGTGTGTGAATCCTCACCTGCGTCGGGCTGAAGGCGTGTGCCAGCCCGATCGCTTATGGGTTTTACAGAATAGAACGGATCGCAGCGCCCGGACCTGAAGGTCCAGGCTGAACCTACGAAGCCCTTCGGGCTAAAGGCGTATGCCAGCCCGTCAGGGCTTTGTAGACTTAGCCCGGTCGCTTTAGCGCCGGGCGCGCCCGATGATCCGCATTAATATCTGAACATCTCTCAGCGCCGGGCGCACCCCTGAACCGCCGCAATGTGTGAATCCTCACCTGCGTGGGGCGCATCGTGGGCCGCCTGCATGTGACCGCTCACATCCTGCCGTCCCATGCCTACACTGCCCCCGATTCGGCCCGAACCACCCCTCTCTGGCCATCCACAAACGTTTAACGACATTTCAATGTCCCTTAACAATGCCCGCCCTGGGCCTTAAACAAGCGCCGGTACATTCTGGGCTGTGTATACACGGATGAATGGCGACGACTTCTTGCTGAGGAGCAACTTCTGATGCGTAAGGCGCGTTTCTTCGCTGTGATCACGCTGGCGGCCCTGCTGGCGGCGGCATTTGCCCCGGCGCAGGCCCAGGGCGGCACGATTGTTGACGTGGCGTCTGGCGATCCGCAGTTTTCCACCCTGGTATCCCTCGTACAGGCTGCTGATCTGGCCGGGACGCTGGGCGGCGACGGCCCGTTCACCGTGTTTGCCCCGACCAACGATGCGTTTGCGAAACTACCTGAGCCGGTCGTGACCTTCCTGAGCGACCCCGACAATGCCGACATCCTTGAGCAAATCCTGACCTACCATGTCGTGCCCGGCAAACTCATGGCCGCCGACGTGCTCGCCGCGCCGACCCTCACCACAGTCGAGGGCGGTGACATCACCGTGTCCACGGTGGGCGACCAGGCGAAGGTCAACGCCGCGACCATCACCGCGACAGATGTCGAGGCCTCGAACGGCGTCATCCACGTCATCGACTCGATCATCCTGCCCGAAATCGAACTGCCCGCCGTCGATCCGCTGTCCCTGACCGGCAACATCACGTCCGCCGGAAGCTCGACGGTGTACCCGGTGACGCAGCGCCTGGCCGATATGTTCCGCAACGACGGCTTTGCCGGCAGCATGGAAGTGGCTTCGGTAGGCACGGGCGCTGGCTTTGAGCGCTTCTGCGGCCCTGAAGAAACCGCCACCGACATTTCCAATGCCAGCCGCCCCATTCGCGAGGCGGAAGTGACCGCCTGCCGTGACCAGGGCCGCGAGCCGCTGGAGTTCTACATCGGCGTCGATGCGCTGGCCATCGTGGTTAACCCGACGCTGACCTGCGTCGAGAACCTGACGCTGGCCGACCTGGCCCGCATTTTCTCCGGCGAGGCGAAGACGTGGAACGAGATCGTGCCCGCTTGCGATGCGACCGAGATCAAGTTGTTCAGCCCCGGCACGGACAGCGGCACGTTCGACTACTTCGTCGAAGAGGTGTTCGATGAGGATGCCGCCAAGATTCTGAATGCTCCCGGCATCCAGCTTTCTGAGAACGACAATGTGCTGGTCGAGGGTGTGGCGGGTTCTGAGGGCGGCATCGGCTACTTCGGCTATGCGTATTATCCGCCGAACCGCGACCGTATCCGCGCCTTGAACGTCGAGGGCGTCGAGCCAAATGCGAGCACGGCAGAAAGCGGCGAGTACCCGCTGTCCCGCCCGCTGTTCATCTATACGACGCCCACCTACCTGGCGGAGCGTCCGCAGGTGGCCGGGTTCGTGAACTACTACCTCACGAACGTCAATGACCAGCTTGGCACGGGCGACGGCCAGATCGCTTACTTCCCGGTCAGCAGTGATGCGCTGAACCTGGACCGGCTCGAATGGCTGGCCGCTAGCGGTCAGTAGTCGAGCGCATCACACGTCATTGGCCTGAGTTGTGGGGAAGGGCGCGCGTCGCCCTTCCCCGAACGTGTGTCAGGCCCAGAAGGTGATGCATTGGGTGTGGAGTGCGTGAGGAGAAAAAGGGCGAGTATGGAACTCATTCCCAGTCTGGATACGCTTCGTCCGCGCACGGCAGCGGATCGGCTGGCCGGGTCGGGTGGAACGCCGAGCCTGTTCCGGCGCAGCCGGCCCTTTGAGAGCGCCATCCAGACCGTATTGTTTGCGACGGCGATCATCTCCGTCTTCACCACACTGGCAATCCTCGTCGTGCTTGGCAGCGAGGCGCTTCGCTTTTTCACGCGCTATGGTTGGGTGAACACCAACCACCAGCTTGCCGCGCCCCTGGATGCCTACGATACGGAGATTTCGGTCAGCGCCAGTGGCCGCACGCTCGCGGTGGACAACATCCTGCGCATCGGCGAAGAAGAAATGCGCGTGGTCGAGGTTGTCGACGCCGAGACGCTCCGCGTCGAGCGCGCGGTCGAAGGCACGCTGGCAGGCACACACGATCCGGGCGGCACGGTCTTCCTGGGCGAACGCGCCACGCTGGGCGAGTTCCTGACGGGCACGACGTGGCAGCCCCAGGTGGCCGAGTTCGGCATCTGGCCGCTGCTCACGTCCACGCTGATCACCAGCCTGATCGCGATGTGCGTCGCCGGCCCGATTGGCCTGGGCGCGGCAGTCTTCTTAAGCGAATATGCGTCGCCGCGCCTGCGTTCGACGGTCAAGCCCATCCTCGAAATCCTGGCGGGCGTGCCGACGGTCGTGTACGGCTATTTCGCGCTCACCTTCATGACGCCCCTTCTGCGCGCCCTCTTCGGCGTGTCCACCGTCGGCGTGTACAACATGGCCTCGGCGGGGGTGGTGATGGGCATCATGATCGTGCCGACCATCTCGTCGATGAGCGAAGATGCGCTCAGCGCCGTGCCACGCTCACTGCGCGAAGGCTCGTATGGCCTGGGCGCAACGCGGCTGGAAACGGTGCGCAACGTCCTGATCCCGGCGGCGCTGTCCGGCATCATGGCCGCCTTCATCCTGGGCATCGCGCGCGCCGTCGGGGAAACGATGATCGTGGCCATCGCGGCGGGCGCGGGGCCGAATTTCACGCTGAACCCGTTCGAAGCCGCCGAGACGATGACCGGCCACATCGCGCGCATCAGCACCGGCGACGTCAGCTTCGGCAGCATCGACTACAACAGTCTGTTCGCCATCGGGCTGACGCTGTTCGTGATCACGCTCGGCCTGAACCTGATCAGCAACGCCGTCCGGGCGCGCTTCCGTGAGGTGTATCAATGAGTGAGCAGTCGGGCGCTGCGCCGGTTGCGAGCCGGTTGCCCGAAGGCGACGCCTTCACCAACCTGCTGCGCCGCCGCAACATCCGCGCCGGACGGTGGAGCCGCCTGTTTCTGGCCACCACCATGGTGGCCATTATCGCCCTGGTGCTGCTGTTTCTGTCGATCCTGAACCGGGTGGCCGGCTACGCCATCGTCACCTACGAGACGCCGCCCAGCGCGCTCAGCAGCCGCCCGCTCGAAGACCTGAACGAAGACGAGCTGATCGCCGTGTTAGAGCAGATCGGCGCAGCGCGCCTGCGGGTGCTCGTCCGCGACAACTTCATCGGGCGCAACGTCGATCCGATCCGCTTGCAGGGCGATTCGCTCCAGAACCTCTTCCCCGATACCCGCCTGAACCGCCGCATCCGCGACCAGCGTTACGCCGCCCTGACCAGCCGCGACCAGGCGAGCCTGCTCTCGGACCTGACCGGCGAAAAGCTGAGCGACGATCAGGTCGAAACGCTGCCGCTGGGCGAGCTGCTGCCAGGCAGCGCCGTGCCCGATGCGCTGCGCGAGAAGCGCCTGGCCGAATTGAGCCTGCCGGAAGCGGCCAGCCTGTTGACCGGCCTGAGCGGCAAGACCATCGACAGCGTGTCGCTGGCCGGGGAGCCGCTGTCTTCGCTGATGCGCGGCGCGACGCTTCCGCCGGAGTTCGCCGCCGAGCACTTCGCGGACCTGACGCTGACCCAGATGGCCACCATCCTGCGCGACAACCTGTCCGAGTCGCAGATTCGGGACATCATCACGCGCGACATCACCAAACCGCGCTACCCGGTCACCTGGACGTTCACCGAGTCGGTGTTCAACCGCGCCCAGATCGAGGCGACCTGGCAGGACAATTACCCGGCTGGCGAGCTGGTCTTCCGCAACTGGCTGACGTGGCGCTTCGTCAGCAGCGAGCTGAGCAGCGAGCCGGCTGCCACCGGCCTGCGCACGGCGCTCTTCGGCTCGTTGTGGGTCATCGCGCTCACCATCCTGTTCGCGCTGCCCATCGGCATCGGCGCGGCGATTTACCTCGAAGAATACGCCGGGCGGGGCCGCCTCAATACGCTGATCGAGACGAACATCCGCAATCTGGCGGGCGTGCCGTCGATCATTTACGGCATGTTGGGGCTGGCGGTGTTCGTGCGCGCGCTGGGCAACATCACCAGCGGCGCGTTCGTCGGCCAGCCGGATTCGAACGGGCGCACGGTGCTCTCGGCGGCGCTGACTATGGCGCTGCTCATCTTGCCCGTGGTCATCATCAACGCCCAGGAAGCCATCCGCGCCGTGCCGTATTCTATCCGCGAGGCCAGCTTCGGGGTCGGCGCGACAAAATGGCAGACCGTGTCGCGGCAGGTGCTCCCGGCGGCGTTTCCCGGCATCCTGACCGGCCTGATCCTGTCCGTGTCACGCGCCGTGGGCGAAACCGCGCCGCTGATCGTGGTCGGCGGGCTGACGTTCATGACGGTGGACCCGAACGGGCCGTTTTCGCGCTTCTCCGTCGTGCCCATCCAGATTTACAGCTGGACCTCGCAGCCCGAAGACGTGTACCGCAATCTCGCCGCCGCGGCGATTATCGTGTTGTTGATCACGCTGCTGAGTCTGAACGCCGTCGCCATCATCCTGCGCCAGCGTTTCAGCAGGAAATTGCAGGGGTAACGGACGAACACATGACGCACGAGCATTCGAACGGCCATCACGCCGTCGAAATCCAGGACATGGCCGTCTTCTACGGCGGCTTCCGCGCCGTGGACGACATCAATCTGAAGATCAAACGCCACCAGATCACGGCCTTCATCGGGCCGTCGGGCTGCGGCAAGAGCACCGTGTTGCGCGCCATCAACCGCATGAACGATCTCGTGCCTGGCGCGCGGGTCGAGGGGCGGGTGCTGTTTCGTGGGCAAGACCTGTACGCGCCGGGCGTGGACCCGGTCGAGGTGCGGCGGCGCATCGGCATGGTCTTCCAGAAGCCGAACCCGTTTCCGAAGAGCATCTTCGACAACGTCGCCTACGGACCGCGCATCCTGGGCATCCACGACCAGCGCACGCTGGCCGAGATCGTCGAGCGCAGCCTGCGGCAGGCCGTGTTGTGGGACGAGGTGAAGGACGACCTGAAGAAGTCCGGGCTGGCGCTCAGCGGTGGGCAGCAGCAACGCCTGTGCATCGCCCGCGCGCTGGCCGTCGAGCCGGAAGTGATCCTGATGGACGAGCCGTGCTCCGCGCTGGACCCGATCTCCACGCTGCGCATTGAAGAATTGATGCAAGAGCTGAGCGCCGAGTACACCATCATCCTCGTCACGCACAACATGCAGCAGGCGTCGCGCACCTCGGATATGACGGCGTTTTTCCTCTCGGACGAACACCGCACCGGCCACCTGATCGAGTACGGCCCGACCACGGAGATGTTCACGCGCCCGAAAGACAAACGCACCGAAGATTACATCTCCGGGCGTTTCGGCTGAGAATCGCGGGCGGCGACGCCCGTCACTCCCCCGAATTGCCCCACGCGGGCCGTTCATGTACGATTCCCAGGCGCGGTGAATGCCAAAACTGCTCGCCCCGGGGGATGCCATGAGCGATACGCTTCTCGCCATCATCACGACGCTTATCGGCGGCGTGTTCGGCTTCGTGCTCAGCGAGATTTCGACGTGGCGGCGGGAGATGCGCGAGGAAAAACAGCGCGCTATCTCCGTTCGGACCATCGTCAGCCTGGAGATCGAGCGCAACCTGGACAACCTGCGCGCTTTTTGGAAGGCGGTGAAGCCGGGCAGTCCGGGATCGCCGGAAGAGCGCTCCCCACGCGAGGCCGGGCGCGAGTTCGTGAACAGCACCCTGCCGCCTTTCAGCCGGGAAGCATTGAACAGCCAACTCCCGCTGCTGGCGCTGGCGCTCCGGCCCGACCAGATCGCGCCCGTCTTCCAGTTCTACGATGCGCTGGGTGCGCTTCAGGCCATCCGGCGCGAATTGAGCGCCGCGCTGGACGATCAGAACCAGGAAGTGGCGAAGTTCCGCGCCTCGCAGACCGCGCCGGGGCAAACGCCGGGCCTGCTCTACGCGCCGCGCACGCCCTTCGACAACAAGGTCGCGCAGGTCTGGCCCGAAGTCGAGCGGCTGGCGGAGTCGGCGCTGGCCGGCGGCAATCCGCTGAAGCAGGCGGCGTAAAGGGCGATAGAAACACAAGACGGGCGGTTCGCGAACCGCCCCTACACGCACGAGACGTTCGCGCGTTCGCCAACGCACGGGATGGCGACAACGACGGGCCGCGCGCATTGTGTAGGGGCGCGTCGCGACGCGCCCGTCTGATGGCCATACCGTTCGATAATCTGCCTCTGACGCGCCGCTCAGCGCACCTTGAGGCTGCCCACGCCGCCGCTGTATTCGATGATCACCGCCGGGTCGCCCTCGCGGAAATTGTCGGTCTGCCACAGGCCGCTCTGGCCGACGAAACGCTCTTCTTTGGTCACCTTGCGGAAGCGCGATGGCAGGTTCAGGTCGCCCACGCCGACGGACGCGCGCACCTGGACCGGCAGATCGGGCGGCAGGTCGATCTGGACGTCGCCCACGCCGCCCCGAATGCGCACCCGCGCATCCGAATCGCTGCTGAAAGAAAGCTCCGTGTGGCCCACGCCGCCGTTCACATCCATGTCGAGCAGCGCGCCGCGCGGCACGGTGACCCGCGTCTCGCCTGCGCCGCCGTTGATGGTCGCCATGTAGCGCCGGCGGCTGGCGGGCAGGAAGACTTTCATCGCGCCCAGCGCGCATTGCAGCTTGAGGAACATCAATTCCATCTCGCTCAGGTCCAGCCGCACATCGCCCGCCCCGGCGTTGATCGTCAGTTCGGTGGGGATGTCCGGGTTCAGCTTCACATCCCAGACGAGCTTCTCTTTGCCGGACATATAGACGAGCGGGTTGAACATGCCCAGGTTGCGGCCCATGTTCACCTGCCGCAGCGTGACGCGCCGGTCGCGCAGGCCGGACGCGCTGAAGTCGATGTCGCCGTAGTACACGAGGTCGGCGTCGATCAGGTTGTTGCGGTCTGCGAGCGGTCCGACGCGCGCCTCGGCCACGGGCAGGTTCAGGTCGATGGTGGCGGTCTGTGCGCCGTCCACCGGCTCGACAAAGCGCTCGTGTTTGATCTCTGGCTTGCCGTACAGGCCGATGAAGGGGCCGATCAGGAACAGGACGACGAACGCCACGAGCGCCAATCCGAGCAGCGAGGCCAGCAAGCCGCCGCCGACGGTGGCCATGAACAGCGAGGCGACCAGCACGCCGATCCAGACCATGCGCGAGTCGGTTTGTTGCGGGGTTCCCTCAAGGCTGCGCATCCTGCCGCGCGACTGGGCGGGCGCTGTCCGCGGCTTATCCTCCACCGGCTCGCGGCCCAGGTCGCGGCGCACCTCGGACATGGCTTCGCGGCGAAGCTGGTGGGCGTTGGATGGCTCGCGCGGCGTCAGCCGTTCCGGCTCTTCCTGGCGCAGGCGCTCCGGCACGGGCGGGCGCTCTGGCATGGCCGGACGCTCAGGCATCGGCGGGCGTGGGCTGGCCGAAACGGGCGCTTCGGCTT
>JADZBY010000337.1 GCA_020851855.1 Anaerolineae bacterium | reverse complement strand
GGCGGCTCGCGAGCCGCCCGGTTTCGAGGCGACCGCCAGCGGGCACACCATGCCGCACATCACGGCGTTGAAGGGGCGGCTCGCGAGCCGCCCGGTAACCTGATCCTCACCAATTTCCTTAAACTCCACAAGGGCCAGGGCCAGGGGGTGAAGGCGTCGGGCCATCGTCAGCGGGTGTGGCCGCCGACCACCCAGCGCCCGTTTTCCAGGTCAACACGCACCACGACGTTCCGCGAGCCGTGATTGATGAACAGCGCCTCGTCGCCAGCCGAGAACTGGCGCTGCCCGGCGAAATCGCGCTCCGGCTCGTAAGCCCAGCCCAGGCGCGACTGCACCGCCGGATTCTCGCTCCACACCTTGCCGATGGCGCGCACCGGGGCAAAGCGCTCTGGCGGCGGCGCGGCGGGCGGCAACATCACCGCCGGTGAGTACGTGTCGATGTATTCCTCGAAGGTCCCGTCGTTGTAGATGACGTAGACCACCGGCTGCGCAAACGGTCCTGCCGGGGCGTAGTAGTAGGCGCGCCCGCCTTCGAAATCCTGTCCGGACGCCGGGGATGGGACGGCGGGCTGGTCCGGACACGTCCCGATTTCGGGCAGGCCCGGCGACATGCGGAAAAACCAGGGGGTCGGGCAATTGCTGACAATATCCCCGCTGCCCACGCTGCCCGCCGCCGACCCGCTGCCGCCGCCCGAACGCGGTGGAAACTGCGCTGTAGGCACACTCTGGCCGCCCAGAAGCGCGCCGGGCGCGGTGGGGATGCCCGACAGCGAAAAGCCGGTGGGCGTGGCGCGCAGCGGCGGCAGCGAGATGGTCGGGGTTGGCGCGCGGGGCGTCGCCGTCTCCGCCACGGTGGGCGCTGCCGTCGGCTCACCACCGCCCACGCCGAACAGGTTACAGGCCAGCAGCGGCAGGCACAGCGCTATCCAGGGCACGATCCGGGCTACCGGTACACGTCGTCTCATCACATGCTCTCCCATTGACATCGGCCTCATGGTAGTGGAGCGCCGCGCACGGGTCAAGCGCCGCCTGACCTGATTTCAGGTGGCAGAGATGGGCAGGCTGACGGTGATGGTCACGCCCCGGCCCGGCTGGCTGACGATCTCGACGTCGCCGCCCAGGTGCTTGGCGCGCTGCCGGATGTTGTGCAGCCCGATGCCTGGCGTCACCGTGTCCGGATCGAAGCCGATGCCGTTGTCCGATATGACGAGGTTGATGTGCGTGCTCGTCTCGTGCAGATCGACGTACACTTCGGTGGCGTTGGAGTGCCGCACCGTATTGGAGAGCGCCTCGCGTAGAATCTGGATCAGGGCGTGCAGGCGCGCTTCGGTGAGCTGCGTGAAGCTGCGCGACACGTCCATCACGATGCGCGCGGGCGACACTTGCTTGAAACGCTCCACGATCTCTTCAACCTGCTCGTTCAGGCTGACGCTAAATTCCACGCCCGCCCGCAGGTTGCGGATGTAGCGCCGCAAGTCTTCGATGACCCGGTTCAGGTCCTGGTTTACGCTCAGAATCTGCTGGGCAACCTCGGGATTCTGGACCTGGGTCAAGCGCGTCAACTCCAGCTTGATGCCGATGGCATAGATCGACTGGATGATGCCGTCGTGTAGCTCCATGCTGATTCGGTCGCGCTCTTCGATGACGGCGAGCTTACGCAGCTGGTCGGAGAGGCGCGCGTTTTCGATGGCGATGGCGGCGTTGGCGGCCAAGAGGCTGATCATCTGCTCGTCGTCTTCGGTGAAGGGCTGGCCGTCGACCCGGTCGCACAGGTACAGCGTGCCCAGATGCCGCCCCTTCGAGATGATCGGCACGCCCAGGAAGCTGGTCATGATCGGGTGGAAGGCGCAAAAGCCCGCCGAGCGCCGGTCCTGCCGCATGTCATCGACGCGGATCGGGTCCGTTTCGTCCAGCAGATCGCCGAGCAGGCCCAGCCCACGCGGGTAATGATCCATGCGCGCGACCTGCTCGTCGCTCATGCCGAAGGTCAGGAACTGGGACAGGCCGCCGCGCCCGTCCGGCACACCCAGCGCGGCGTATCGGGCTTTGACCAGGTGCGCGGCGATCTCTGCCAGGCGGCGCAGGATACGATCCAGGCTGAACTCGGCGGTGACGGCGCGCACCGCTTCGCTGAGCGCATTCAGTTTCTCTTCTGCCCGTGCGGATGGCGCAGGGGCAGGTGTTTCGGGCATATTGGGGACGTTTGTCATGCCCAAGTACTCGCTTTTATCCTTACTCAACGGTACAAAATCACTGTATTGTATGTACAATTGCACCTTGTTGCGAAAAGAAGCCTGAAGTGAGCGTTTCCGGGTGCGAGCGGCAGGTAGAGGGGCGTCAAGCGGTTCATGAGTCAGATTCGCGTGCTGATTGCGGATGATCACGAAGTGGTGCGGATGGGCATCAAAGCCTTGCTCATGCAACACGCCCATCTCAAGGTCGTGGGTGAGGCGTCCACGGGCGAAGAGGCCATAGAGCAGGCCCTATTGCACCGGCCCGACGTGGTGGTGCTGGACGTGCGTATGCCGAACATGTCCGGCGTGGAAGCCTGCCAGCAGATCGTGCAGCAACTGCCCAATACGCGGGTCGTGATGCTCACGTCCTACGCCGAAGATGACCTGCTCTTCGCCGCGATCCGCGCAGGCGCTTCGGGCTACGTGCTCAAGCGCATCGGCAGCGACGATCTGGTGCGGACGATTGAGGCCGTCGGGCGCGGCGAGTCGGCGTTGGACCCGGCCATGACCGAGGCCGTGTTCCGCGAAGTACGCCAGACCGAGCGCGGGAAGGAAGCCGCCGTGTTCTCCGAGCTTTCGGCGCAAGAGATGCGCGT
>JADZBY010000336.1 GCA_020851855.1 Anaerolineae bacterium | reverse complement strand
GTGAGCGGCGCGCCCCAGCTCGCGCTGGACGGCTTGATGTACAGCCGCGCGCCGCCGTTCAGGGTCAGGCGGAAGCGGTAGGTGGCCGAACGGTCCGCCTGGTAGCGGCGCGTCCAGCGCATCAGGTAGTACTCGTTGTTGGCCGTGCCCCCGACTGCCCAGTCTGAAACCAGGGCATTGAAGGGCAGGTTGGTGGGGTCCGCCGCGTAATCAAACACGACTTCGGGCGGCGAGGTGTCGTTGCCGATGTTCGGCGCGCCCGTTGGCCACGTCGGGGAGCTGCCGGTCCACACGGCGCTGTTCGAGGCCGGGATATGCCAGTAATCGCCCACCCAGTTCGACGTGGTGATGGTCGGGTACGCGCCGCCCGCGCTGTGGCTGAAGGTCACCGGGCGCAGGCTGGCCGTGCGGAACTCCCAACCGCTGTAGATGGTGCTCGGCGTGGTCGTCGGCGCGCTCACCCACTTGCCTTCCGCGATCCAGTTGCCCAGATCGTTGAACGCATCGCTGAACGTCGAGCCGAGGTCGGACGTGAGCGCCCGGTCGTACACGCGGAACTCGTCCAGCGACCAACCGGTCGAGGACAGGCCGGTATTCATGGCTTCCAGGCGGAAACGAATGCGAATCGGCGTCGCCTTGTAGGCCGACAGATCCACCAGGACGCGATGCCAGCCCAGGTTGACGCGCCCCGGGTTCTGCCAGACCGGCGTGCCCGCCCAGGTGAAGCCGTTGTCGGTGGACACTTCCACCAGCAGCCGGTCCGCCGTATCGCCCAGTTCATAGGTGGTGAAGAACGACAGCGTGGGCGATGTCGTGCCGGACAGATCGAGCCGGCGCACGTACTCCACAATGCTGCGCGCGGGCTTCACGTAGTTGCCCGACGGGCTGGCGACGAAACCACGGCTGGGCAGCCCGGGCTGGCCCGGACCCACGCCGACAAAATCGAGCCGCCCGCCGTCGTCGCGCACGGCCCAATCCCCGCCGACGAACCATTCATCTTCGGCGCTGGCGCTCTCGAAGTCGTCCAGCAGCTCGTTGGACCGAATCGGAACGCTCGTCGTGTTGTCCTCTTCGATGCGGATGTCGTCAATGTACCAGCCATCGTCCGGCGAGCCGCCCACATCCTGCAGGCGGAAGCGCAGCGAGATGGAAGAGGTCCGGTACGCGCTCAGGTCGATCTTGAAGCGCTGCCACGCCAGCTGCACCTTCTCTGGGCCGGTGTTTTCCCAGATGCGGTTCGGCCACGTCACACCGTTGTCGGTGGAAAGCTCGAGGTACAGGTTAGCCTGGCTCGACTTCCAGTAGGCCCAGAAGGTCATCACCGGCTTGGTCGTGGTCGTCAGGCCGATGGATGGGATCAGGACGGCGGTCGTGTTCGAGCTGGCGGCGTAAGCGCCGGTTGGGCTGTCCGTCAGCGCCGTGGTCGGGCTGTAGTGGCTGGGCGCGCTGGCCGGCGGCACGGCCTGCGTCAGGCCCCACGCGCCGCCCAGCAGCCAGCGGTCGGCGTTGTCAAACGGCTCGTAGAACGGCACACCCGCCACATCCAGCGGGCGCTTGCGCAGCTCGATGTCGTCGAGATACCAACCGTCGGCAGCCTGGTCATTGTCGGCCAGCAGCCGGAAGCGGAACTGTATCTTTTGGCCGCGCAGGTCCGGCGTAGTCGGCTGGCTGGCGAAGTTAACGTAGTACTTGGCCCAGGACGGGTTGCTGCTGGCGCGGGCGATGTACGGGTCCAGCGAACCGGTCACCGACAAGGGTCGCCAGTCCGCCTCGCTGGTCGACGTCTCGGAGCGCCACTCGGCCAGAATCTGGTCCGTGGTTGAGGTCAGGCTGTGTTTGCTCCAGAAGGTCAGTTCTGGCTCGTCCGCGCCGGTGTACCCTCGCAGGTCCAGAAGGCCATTGAGCGTCAGCGAGCAGTTGCTGCCGTTTTCGTAGTTGCCGTTCGGGCTGTCGGTCCAACTGTAGACGCCGCCGTGGCGCTCGCTGACAACGCGCCGCCAGCTGCACTCGTTCACCCACAACTGGTTGCTGATCGGCGTCTCGACGTCGTCGCGGAAGGTGGTAAACACCATCGGCGCGCCGTCCTGCACGGAAATATCGTCAATATACCAGCCATCCGCGCGCAGGGTGTCCGAGGGGTTCACCAGCCGGAAGGCCAGCTCGATGCGCCTGCCCCGGAAGTCGACGGCGGGCGACCCGAAGGCCGTCAGGTCAAATTCCTGCCGCCGCCAGCTCAGGTTTGTGCCCGCCGTGGGGCCGTGTAGAGTCACCCATGTCCAATCGCTCGTCGCGTTGTACTCGCGCACGCCAACCTGCATGGTGGCCGTCGCGCTCAGCGCCCAGCGCTCCCAGAAGTACAGGCGCGGGGCTTCCGTCGCGCCGCTGGGAATGTCGATGTAACCACGCAGGCGCAGGTGGCAATCGGACGACACCTGGTAATTGTCGTTGGGGCTATCTTGCCAGGAATGGAACTCGGACCGGTAGTTGCCCACGCCGCCCTGGACACCCCACGTGCACTTGCTGATGTCCGCGAAGTTGTTCATGGCGAAACGCAGGCGCGCCAGGCCGCTCGTATGGGCGTAAGTGATCTCGACGTTCACCGGACTGGCCGTCGCCGGGCCGCTGGGCGCGGGCGGCGTCCACATCACGGTTTTCACGCCGCCGCCGGCTCCGTTCGTGAGCACCGGCGTGCCGTTGATGATCACCTGGGCCGCGCCGTCCGACTCCAGGACCAGCTCGTAGCGGCGGTATTCGATCAGGAAGGGCGTCGTCTTGCTGAAGCGCGCGCTGAAATTGTTTGGCGCGACGCCCGCCGGAAGACTGGGATCGTTCAGGCCCCAGTTCATGTTGAGCGTCTCGACGTTCTCACGCCAGAAGCGCGTCTCCGTGGCCACGATGGGAGCCGACAGGGACGGGTTGTTGTAATAATCGACCTTCCACGGGCCGTGCAACACGTTGGTGAACCTCGTGTGCCAGATGCGCGGCGCGTTCAGGGGTTCCGCGTCGTCGTAGAACGGGTACGACTGCTGAAGGTCCGGTGGGGTAGCGCTCGGCTGCCTCGTCGGCACCGCCGTTTCGGGCGGGCTGCCGGCCATATCGACGCCGATGTTCACCAAACCCGTCGCCGAGAGCGCCTGCGTATTCTGCACCACGTAGGTGAAGGACACGAAGCCGCCCGTATACGCGCCCGCCGTGTAGACAAAACTGCCGTCGGCGTTCACGGTGACGCTGCCGCACGTGCCCGGCACGGCGCAGGTAGGCTGGGTGAAGGTCGCGACGGTCAGCGGGATGGCCGCCGGCACGTTGATGTCCGCATCGTTGGCCAGCACACCGCCCGCCGCGTTGACGGTCAGCGTCGTCGAGGTGGCCGTCACGATGTTGTAGTTGTCGGTGCGGGCGATGGGCGGCTGGCCGGCGCGCGCTACCGGCGTGTTGGTGCGCACGTCCACCGATTGGGGCGTGATGCTCGCCACGCTGGTCGCCATTTGCCAAAACTCGGCGTCGCTCATCGTGGCGCGCGGCGTGGTGGTCAGGTTGAGCAGGTTGAAGACGGTGTTGCTGAACACGTTGCCCACTGCCGGGCCGGTCAGCGTGAGGATGAGGACGATGGCAAAGACGACCAGGGCGAGGATCAGGGCGTATTCGACAAGCGCCTGGCCACGCGCGCGCTGGCCCATCCCGCGCCGCAGACGCCGCGTCTGCGCCCACCGGGCTAGCCGGCTTCTCAACGACAGTCTCTTTTCGGACATAGAGGACGTTCCCCTTCCCACCATGACCGGGCCGGGCTGGCAACGCGCGTCCGGTTGCGTACGCCCGCCCACCGGGGCTGTAACTCTTCCGAATCCAGTTGGCGAATGTGCCGCACGGCCCAGGATTCGCACGGTCCCGCTGACGAGGGAGCCTTTGAGGCGGAATCCGTGGCCGAGATCTGTTCCAGGAATCCTACTTTTTAATGGTACATGAGTCTGGTCTTTTTGCGGTTCACGTTTGTGTGTGTTTTGTCGGAATGCTTTGACAAATGCGGGGCAGAGTCAGGGGAAGCGGGGTGAAGCGAGTCGGCAAACGCTGCCCACCTGCCGAGCGCCGGGTGGATCAGGTTCCGGATAGCCGGTCTGGCCATGAAAGAACCGGCCACGTGACGAGGTTCCGGTGAAGTGGGCAACGCCCGGCGTGCCCCGGCTCAGCGCGTGAATTGCCAGGCGCGGATCATCAGGTCGAGCAGGGCGGCGCGGCCCGGAATGCTGCGGATGAACACTTGCTCGTGCACGGCGTGCGCGCCCTCGCCCATCGGCCCCAGCCCGTCGAGCGTCGGCAGGCCCAGCCCGGCGGTGATGTTGCCATCGCTGCCGCCGCCGCTGCCGCCTTCGAGCAGATCGATGCCCAGTTGGGCGGCGAGGGCGCGCGCCTGCTCAAAAGTGGCGATCATCACCGCGTCGCGCTCCATCGGCGGGCGGGCGTGGCCAGCGCTCACGCTGAGGCTCGCACCGGGCAGCACCGGCTGAAGCGCGGTCATCGCCGCCGCTACGCGCTCATGCTCGTCGCGGGTCAGGAAGCGCACGTCTACCTGCGCCGTGGCCGAATCCGGGATGACGTTCGAGGCCGCGCCGCCCCGGACCACCGTCACCGACACGGACGTGCCTTTGTCCAGCCGGTTCAACTCGGTGATGTGCAACGTCTGGTGCGCCAGCTCGACCACGGCATTGACGCCCTTTTCCGGCGCGTTTCCGGCGTGCGACGAGCGCCCGGTCACGTTCACCGTGTACTGCGCAATGCCCTTGCGCCACGTCTTCAGGCCGCCATCGGGCGTGGCGAACTCCATGACCAGGCACAGCCCGGCCTGGGTCGCCGTGCGCTCGATCAAGTCCGTCGAATAGACGCTGCCGGTTTCTTCGTCCGTGGTGAAGAGCGCCCAGATAGGCCGCTGGGGGAACTCGCCGCGCTGGCGCAGGCCGTCGATCACGGACAGGACCAGGGCGATGCTGCCTTTCATATCCCATGTGCCGGGGCCGATCAGCCGGTCGCCTTCGACGTGCACGGGCCGCGCGGCGAGCACGCCAACCGGCCAGACGGTGTCCAGGTGCATCAGGAACAGGATCGGCTTGCCGGGCGCGTCCGCGTTCCATTTGGCGAGCAATTGGTCGCCGACCGCCGTCTGTGGAAAGCGCTCGACCTGCGCGCCGAGCGCCGCCAGACGGGCCTGCATCACGTCGACGAGCCGATCCACGTCGGGTTTGCTGTGCGACGGCGACTCGATGCTGGCCAGTTCCGCCGTCAGCGCGACGATGGCGGGCAAACGCTGCTCATAGAAGGCGATCAGCGGGTGGTTCGTCTGTTCGGTCTGGTCGGTCAAAGCGCGCTCCGTCAACTGGGCACATTCATCCGTACACTGGCCCGATGATAACGCAGCCCGGCGCGCAGTACAGCGGTCAGCTTGCACGAAACGCGCCCGGATCACACCGCCTGGACATGATGGAGCTTCACGAATAAGTACGGATACTGCCGCCCG
Organism: Anaerolineae bacterium; assembly: GCA_020851855.1. Taxonomy (GTDB): domain Bacteria; phylum Chloroflexota; class Anaerolineae; order Aggregatilineales; family UBA2796; genus JADZBY01. The sequence continues at coordinate 1,516 of JADZBY010000336.1, read as the reverse complement.
GACCTGAAGGTCCAGGCTGAAGCTACAAAGCCCTTCGGGCTGGAAGAGGCCTTCAGCCCGAAGGGCTTTGTACATTCAGCCCGGTCGCTTTAGCGCCGGGCGCGCCCGATGATCCGCATGAATATCTCGCTACGGAATCCACCTCGGCGCGTAGGCGTTTTCGACCAGCAGGCGCATTTCGCCGGACGCCGCGTCGAACAACCAGACTTGCGGGCGTGGATCGGGATCGCCCGCCCGCACGCGCTGAAAAGCCAGCCACTCGCCGCGCGGGTCCCAGGCCAGCCCGCCGTGGAAGTAGGCGGCGTCCACGATCAGCGGCTCAATCTGGCGGTTGTCCGGGTCCAGCGCGTAAATCTGCGCCGTGGGCAGATTCGCGCCGTCCAGGCTGCGCCGCGTGAAGGTCAGGCGCGCGCCGTCCGGGCCGGGCTGCCAGGTGGGCTGCCGGTCTTCTACGCGCGGGTTGTCCTGCCCGGTCAGGGCGACGGCGCGCGGCGACGACCGGTCGAGCGCGATCAGCTCCAGGTGCGAGGTGAAACGCCCGCCCAGGTCCACGAGCTGCGGATAGGCGAGGTCCGTTCCGTCCGGGCTGAAGGCGAAATCGCCGGATTGCGCTTCCATGCCCGGCACAACGACGCGCCCGCCTGTGGCTGCATCGTACACGACGACGCCGCCGATGCTCAGGTCAAACACCGCCACGCGCGCCCCATCCGGCGACCAGTGCGGCGCGCCGCCGAGCGCTGTCGGATCGTCCACGAGCGGCGCGGTGGACAGGTCGTCGAGCCGGACGACCCAAGCGCGCGGCGCGGCGCGCTCCAGCGCGGGCAGATCGGGGTTCTTTTCCTGCCGCTCGTAGACGAGCCGCTGCCCATCGGGACTCCAGGACGGCGCGCGGCACGTGGCCTGGGCCGCCGCGCAGTTGGTGAGTGCGCGCGTCTCGCCGCTCGGCAGGTCCACGAGGTACAGGTCGGACAGGCCACCCGGACCCGGCAGGGTAAAGGCGATGCGCTCGCCGTCCGGCGCGGGCTGGAAGTCCTCAATGCCCGTCCGGCTGAAGGTGACTTGTTGCGGGACGGCATCCGATTGGCTTGGATCGAGCAGCCAGAGGTTGGTTACGCCGGTGACGTTCGTCTCCGCGACGGCGGGCGCGAGATAGGCAAGTTTGGGCGGCAGGGCGTGAAAGGTGAAGATCGCGTCCTCGGTCAGCAAGCGCCCGGACGCCGAGCGCGCCCCGGCCTTCAGCGTGGCCGTGTATGTCGTGTCGGGCGACCAGGGCCAGCCCGGCTGGAAGGTCATCTGTGCGCCGGACCACGCGAAGCGCCCTTCGACCGGCGGATCGACCAGGAAGTGCGCCTCGACGCTGGCCGCGTCCATCGCTTCGCCAAAAGTGAAGCGCAGCGGCGTGGTCAGGTGGGCCGTTCCGGCGGGCGCGATGTGTGTCACGGCCACCCCGGCCCGGTCGCCGCCGAGCAGCGCCGCGCCGAGCGCCGCCAAGAGCGCGATCACGGCCAGCGCGAAT
>JADZBY010000335.1 GCA_020851855.1 Anaerolineae bacterium | reverse complement strand
GCGATGGCAAAGTCGTTGACCGTCGCCGCGCCGATCTCGGCCAGGTCGAAAACGGCAAATTCCAGGATGTGACCGCTCGTATACAGAATCTTCAACCCGTGCGCCGTCTCCCGGACCGCCAGCACGATGGAGTCCGGATCGGGCAGCCAGTCCAGGTGGGTGCGGAAGTGTTCCTGTGCGCCGGGCGTCGTGATCACGAAAAAGTCGTGGTCGGAGTATTCGTCGGGCGCGTGGCTCTTGTCCGCCGTGGAGCCGAGCAGCACCAGCCCCACGACGCGCGGATCGGCTTCGAGACGGGTGCGCAGGGCATCAATAAAGGCCCAATAGTCAACGGTCTGCATGGGTACTCCTGCCGTTCTTGAATAGAACACGCACTCATCAGTGTAACTCCATCGCCGCTCTCGCATCGGGAGCGCACGAGGGGAGAAACGGGCGGACAACGCCTGCGTTGTCCCTACGATGTCGTGTAGGAACGAGGCCTGCGTTGTCCGCCCGCCCGCGATGTGTATTGTCGCCCCGCGCCCTGAGAGAAGAGGGGTACGGGTCAGGAGTTTTACGTTACACTACGCCGCATGTGTCGAGATATTCCCCTGAATTACCCGGAGTGACGCATGCCTGGTCCGATGTCCCGCATCCGGCTGCCGGAGAGCTTTCCGCAGGACGATTACACCCCCTTTGGTTACCTGGACAACCCGTATCACACGGCGGCGCTCAACCCCAGCGGCGTTCTGCGCAGCGTGCCGCCGCTCGGCCACGGCTTCTGGGCGCGCGCCCTGCCCTGGACCTACGCGGGAACTATCCTCCGCAAACTGGGTTACCTGTCCCTGCTGCGCCTGAGCCTGGTCATCGACGGCCTGGCGCTGCACAGCGTGGACGATTACGCGAAGCACGGCGTGCGGCGCGTCTCGCGTTACCATACGAAGCACCTGATCAGCTACGACGCGGAGTGTCGCGGCGTGCGCTTCAGCGCGAAGTATGCGCTGCTCGGTGAACACACGCTGCTGTGCGCCCTGGAGCTTCACAACACCGCCGACGCCCCGCGCGACTGCACCGTGCACGCCATCCACGACTATGGCTACCCGGACCACCGCTACTGGGGCTGCGACGGCGTGCGGGCGCTGTACCGGCCCGTCGAGGATGCCGCCGTGGCGACGTTCTGGGCTTATGGCGACGTGTTCGCGCTCGGCGCGGACCGCCAGAGCGGCGCGTACAAGGCGACCGGCTCCGAGGCGGAACTGGCGCGCTGGATCGGGCAAAATGACCTGTCCGGCAACGAGGGCGCGCTGGTGCGCTTCCCGCGCGGGCTGTTCGCCAACGGCTTCCGGCCCGACATGCGCGCCGACGAGGTAGACGCGGAGCTGGAAGATCACGCTGCCGCCGTCCTGAGCTACCCGATCACGCTGGCGGCGGGCGAGTCGCACACGCTGATGCTGTGTCTGGCGCGCGGCGTGAACCAGGCGGCGGCGCTGGAAACGCTGCGCGAGGGCTTGCGCGGCGCACAGGTCGGCATCCAGCAAAAACTGGCCGAGGACGAAGCGTTCTACCGGCGCGCGCCCCGGCTCGACGGCGACTGGCCGAGCGCGTGGAAACGCGGCTGGCTGTACGACCTGGAGACGATCCGCATGACCATCCGCCCGCCGGTCGGCATCTACCGCCACCATTGGGACGCCATGCAGATTCACTCGCCGCGCGCCGTGCTGGGCGAGGCGGCGCTCGACGCCCTGTGCCTGAGCTACGCGGACATGGAGCTTGCCAAAGAGGTCATGCTCGGCGTCTTTGCCGATGCGCCGATGGACAACGTGCCCTGCTCGCGCGAGGACGGCAGCATGAACATGATCAGCGAGAACGGCTCGGAGTGTGGGACCGGGCCAAACTGGGGCTTCCCCTTCCTGGTCATCCAGTCCATGCTGCGGCGTGCGCCCGACGTGCACTGGCTGGCCCGGCTGTTCCCGTACCTGGAGCGCTACCTGGAATGGTGGAAGCGCAACCGCTCCGACGCCGAGGGCTGGTTCCACGCCGATTGTAGCTGGGAATCCGGGCAGGACGGCTCGCAGCGCTTCCGCGTCAGCGGCGACACGCCCGGCGCATCGACGCTTGACGTGCGCACGGTGGACATCGAAGCCTCGGTGGCGCACGCCATGCAGACGATGGCGGACTATGCGCGGCTCTTGAATGACGCCGAGCGCGCGGCGTACTGGCAGCGCCAGGCCGATGACCGGCTCCAGCGCGTGCGGTCGATGTATGTGGATGGCTGGTTCCGCGACTTCGACGCGACCACCGGCCAGCCGATCCTGATCGAGGACTACTACGACATCATGATGTTCAGCCCGGCGGCGCTTGGGCTGGCCACGCCGGAGCAGATCGAGGGCATCAAGGACAAATTCGAGCACTTCCGGGCCAATCCGCGCCACTGGCTGGAATGGCCGTCGTTTATGTTCCCGTACACCGAGGCGGCCTTTCATAGCGACCTGCGCCTCTTGAGCGCCGAGGTGCTGGCGCAGACCGCCGACCGCATCTATGCCCGGACGGACGCCAGCGCGCCGAATTACCATACGGGCGTGGCCTCGCCGGGGCTGCCCGCGCGCTACAACTACCGGATTCCGGGCGTGGCGACGGAATACTGGCCGCTGAGCATCGACGGCGCGGCCAATCCGGGCGGCTGCGAGCATTACGGCTGGGGCGCGACCATGCCCACGCTGCTGGTGCGCAATATGATCGGCTTCCGGGAAGAGGGCGGGCGGGGCGGCGGCGGATTCGTGCTCGCCCCGGCGCTGCCAGCGGCGTTCTGCGCGCCGGGCAGGCGCTATGCGTGCGGCCCGCTGCACTTCCACGGGCAGGCCTTCACCGTCGAGTACGTCGTCGAGGCGGGCGACCGGCTGCGGGCGAGCCTGCGCTTCGGCGGGGCGCTGCCGGAGTCGGTGCAGGTGCAGGACGAGGCCGGGCAGGCGCTCGCGGTGACGCAGGACGGCGGCGCGTTCGGCTTTGAGGCGGAGAACGGGGCGGTCTACCGTGTGCAGGTGGGAGCGTAGGGCCTCACCCCCTACCCCCTCTCCACGCGGAGTACCGCGTAGAGAGGGGGAAAGCGGCGCGCTGGAAGGGCAGGCGATCTCCCCTCTCCGTGCCGTCGGGGTGAGGGCAGTCTGATGCGATAACTCCGACCCCGAAGGGCGTGGGATTGCCGACAACACGACGCGACCGTGAACGCCGACATCGCCAAGCTCATGTTTCAGTGCCCCGAAGGGCGTGGGATTGCCGGGAACAGACAAGTGAAAAGTGAACCGGCCCCTCTCTCTATAGTTTCAGTGCCCCGAAGGGTGTGGGATTGCCGGGAACTGAACACGTGGGGCACGGGACCGGATCGGCAGTATCAGTTTCAGTGCCCCGAAGGGCGTGGTGGCCCGCCGATGAACGGCAGGCCACCACATTATACACACACCACGATTTCGGCGGCGTGTTTCTGCCCTCAGTTCGAGGGCGTGGGCGTCGCGGTGGCCGCCGGTTCAGTCGCCGCCGAGGTCGGCTCGGCGGTGGCTGAACCGGTTGCTTCGGCGGTCGCGGTGGGCAGGGCAGGGCCGAACTCCGGCGCGCCGGACTCGGTCGCCGCCGGCGCAGGCGTCTCGCTGGGCGCGGCGAGCAGCGACTCGCGGGTCAGGTTCAGGAAAGCGTTCGCCACGCCGTTCGTGATCTTGACGTAGTAGTCCGACGTGGACGCTTTGGCGGCGTAGCCGGCATCGTCCAGCTTCGCGCCGATCAGGATGGTGTATGTGGCGTCCGGCGTGGTTGAGGCGCTCGCCTCGTCGGTGGCCGTCACGCCGGGCACGTCGAAGATGCTGCTGGCGTTGGGCGCGCCGGTCGGCTCGGCGTCGGTCGGTTCCGGCTCGTGGTGGGTGCGGATGCCGACGCTGACCAGCGGCTCAGACAGGCCGTAGGAGTCCTGTTCCTGCGCGCCGAGTGGCCGATCCAGCGCGAGCGACGAGGCGTGATTGAGCAGCGTGGCGATGCTGTCCGGGTTAAACGCCTCGCCTTCCGCCAGATCGGCCAGCGTCCAGGCGTCGCCGTCCTTGCGGAAGGTGAACTCGCCGTTGGCGTTCTTCACGGTCAGCTCGACGATGTCCTCACGCGGGACGCTGAAGTACACCGGGTTCACCCACGAGGCCGGGCGCGTGGCGACCTGGAACAGCGATAGGTCTTTAGCCAGATACACGTCGTTCTGGCCGCCCAGCCGGACGTGCAGGCCGTTCGCGCCGCCGGACGTGCCGACGTACAGGACGATCTGCCGGTCGCCCTGGGCGATCTCGACGCGGCGCTCGAAAGCGGTATCGGCCACCTTCAGGCGGGGATGGCTGGCGGCGTTCTGGGCCACAAGCTGGCCGGTGTCCATGGCCTTGATCGTGTCCAGCAGCGTAGTCACGGGCTGGGCGCGGGCCGGGAAGCTATCGGCGTCGGGCAGCACCCAGCCGCCGTCAGGGTTTTTGGCCAGCACGATCTCGGCGTCCTGCGCATCACGGATGGTGATTCCGGTCACGGCGTCCGGCGCGAAGTCCGCGACGAGCGGGCCGGTGGTCGTGGCGCTGGCCGGCGCGCCCGCCACGAGCACGATCAGGCCGACGACCAGTTGCAGCGCCAGCAGGCCGAGAAGAATCTGGTTCGCGCGGTTCAGGCGCGGCACGGTGATGGTCATTTCAGCGTCCTCCATGCGCGGGCTGTGCGGGCTGTGCAGTCGGCGTCGCGTCGCTGGCATGTTCATCGTCCACGAGCGGCATGGGCTTTTCGCCGCGCTTGCGCATCTGCCAGACCGCGCCCAGGGCGATGAGCAGGATCAGCGCAAAGGCGTAGTTGGCAATCTCCCAGCGCGATTGCTCTTCCGGCGCGAGCGGGCGCAACAGGTGCGACGCCGCGCCGCGCGCACGGATGGCCGACAGCCCGGTATCCTGCGCGAACCAGTCCACCGTGTTCTGCACAAACTGCACGTTGTTCGTGGCGCGGTCTTCGCCCATGCGGTTGGCAAGCTGGAACAGGTTGTCGTTGAGAAATTCGGAGCTGCCGACGACGACCAGCCGCGCGCTGTCCGGCGACTCGGCGATGAAGCCGGTCGGGTCGGTTTGCGCCGCGTCTGGCGAGCCGGTCGGCGCGTTTGCCTCGGTCAGCGGCAGGGTACGGTCCTTGAAGTAGCTGGTAAAGCTGCCGGTGATCGAGACGGCGAGCGGGTAGCTCTTCTGCTCCGAGCCAATCGGGAAGCCGACTTCCGGGAACAGGTTCATGTTCGGCTCGATGGCCGAGTCTTCAGTGGCCCACGACTGGCTGCTGGATTTGAGCAGCGTGGCGACGGTCCGGCCCGCGTTGGCCGCCTCGTCGATGGTGATGGGCGACGCCCAGTTGAGCACCACGGCGGGCAAGCCGGACGTGATCGGGCTTTGTGGCTCCATGCCATCCTGCCGCACATCCACGAACTGCGGGTAGGGTAGCGCCTGAATCTCGTTCACGGTGACGCCGCCCACGTTGCGCGCGACGGTGATGGGGAACGAGGCGTTCTGCCGGTCCAGCACGAGCTGCGGCTCGATGGTGAGGCCGTAGCTCTTCAGCATATCGGCCACGCCGTTCAGGATGGGCTGCACGGCGAGGCTGCCCGCCTGCTGGTCAATCGTGATCTGGAAGTTGCCCGCCGCGACAAACACCGAGCCGCCGCGCATGAGGTACTGGTCGATGGCGTAACGCTCGGTGTCGGTCAGGTTCTGCGGGCCGATGAGCAGTACGGCGTTGATGTCGCTGCTGATCATGCCCGTGCTCAGGTCGAGTGGGCGCAGCTCGTAGTTGTCGCTCAGGGATTGCAGGACCGCGCCGTACTGCTGGAGCGTGGCGGGCTGGCCCGTCGCCGCACCGGGATCGGGCGGAGTCCACACGCCGATGACTTGCAGGAAGCCGGGGGCCATCCGCTTGAGCGCCGATTCAATCGACTGGCGGATGTCATTCTCGCTCATCTGCCCGCTGGGGTAGATGACCTGGAACTGGTCCCCGATCTGCAAGAGCAGGTGCAGATAAAAGCTGTCTTGCGACAGGAAACTGGCCGCCACGGGCCGGATGTTGTACGTATTGGCCAGGTCCGCGACGCTCACATCATCGGTGGCTACGTTCACGGTCTTGAATTGCAGCTTGTCGCCCGCCTGGCGCTGGATGTCGGCCACGACGGTGTTGATTGTGTCGGGCGTGCCCTGCAAGCCGTCGGGCAGCGTGTCCGGCGTGACGTAAAAGGTGAGCTGCGCGGGCTGATCGAGGGACGCCAGCACGGCGTCGAGGCTCTGGAAGCCGTACACAGCGCGCTGGATGGTGCTGGTCAGGTCGTATTCCAGGTTGCGCAGCCGCACGTCCGGCGTCGCGCCGCCCGTATCGGACACCTGCACCAGATTGAGCAGGTTCAGGGTCGCGATCTGGTCGCCATACTGGATCAGGATGTCAAAATACGAGTTCACCAGCGAGACGCCGCCCCGGTCCGAGACTTGCAGCGGCGTGGGCTGGATGCCGTAGGTCTGCGTGATTTCCTGCTCAACTTGCGGGTCGGTCAGCGGATCGACGATCTCAAGCTGCATCCTGCCGCCCGACGCCGACTGGTACTCGCGCAGCGTATCCTGCACCTGCGGGATCAGCGGGGCGAGCAGCGGGTGCGTCCGGGCGCTGAAATAGCCACGCACGGTGAGCGGCTCGCGCAGGCTGGCCAGCAGATCGCGCGTGACGGGCGAGAGCGTGTACTGTGCGCCCTGCGTCAGGTCGGCGCGCACGCCGTCGACGCGCCCGATGAGCAGATTGAAGGCGATCAGGTTGAGCACGATCAGCGCCAGACCGATGCGGCGGTTGCGGCGGGTGTTTTGCAGCGCCTTGCCGATGCCCCAGCGTTTGCTGTCCAACGAGACGACGTTGAGCGCGAGGAAGATGATGGTCAGCGAGGCGTAATACACCAGGTCGCGGATGTCGATCACGCCGCGCTCGATGTTTTCGAAGCGGCTGCCCGTGCCCAGTGCGCGCATGAACTGGCCCACGTCCACCGTGGCCAGGCCGGTGAGCGTTGTGGAGCCGACGAGATAGAACACGCCGCACACGATGCTGGTCAGGATCAGCGCGACGAGCTGGTTATCCGTGCGCGACGAGACGTACAGCCCGATGGCCGCGTAGGCCGCCGCGAGCAGCACCGCCGCGAGATAGCCGCCGATGACCGGGCCGAAGTCCAGGTTGCCCAGGATGGCGGCGGTCAGCGGCAGCGAGAGCGTCATCAGCAGGGCAACCACGACGAGCGCCATCACGGCCAGGAACTTGCCGAGCACAAGCTGCCTGAGCCTGATGGGCATGGTCATCAGGATTTCCAGCGTGCCGTTGCTCTGCTCTTCGCTCCACTGGCGCATGGTCAGCGCGGCGATGAGGAAGATCATCAAGAGCGGCATCCACTGGAACAGCGGGCGCACGTCGGCGATGCCACGCGCGAAGAAGGCGTTCACCCAGAAGAAGGTGAAGAAGGTCACGACGAGAAAGACGCCCACGAAAATGAGCGCCATCGGAGAGCCGAAATAGCCGTCAAGCTCTTTCCGGGTAATGGCGAGAATCTGCTTCATAACAAGCGCTCCGTTGATCCTGTCGTCCGCGTCAGGCGCTCATCGCCAGCTGATTGAAGACCGACTCCAGCGTCACGCGGTCATGGCGCAGCTCGCGCAGCCGCCAGTCGCGCTGGCGGGCGAGATCGTACACGAGCGGGGCCAGGTCCATGTCGCTGACGAGCCGGTAGCCGGGGAATCCGTCGCGCGTCTGGAAGGCGTCTACGGATTGCACATTGGCGAGGGCCTGCATGGCAGCGGCGGCGTCTTCGACCGGCTCTTGCAGGACGACGATGGTATTGTTGCTGGCGGCCAGATCATCCAGCCGCGAGTCGGCCTTGACCTGCCCGTCGATGATGATCACCACCCGGTCGCATAGCGCTTCGACTTCGGACAGGATGTGCGACGAGAACAGGATGGTGCTAGTGCTGGCCAGCCGGCGGATCAGCTGCCGGATCTCGACGATCTGCGTCGGGTCCAGGCCGACGGTCGGCTCGTCCAGGATGAGCAGCTTGGGCTTGTGCAGGATGGCCTGCGCCAGGCCGACGCGCTGGCGCAAGCCCTTGCTCAGTTGGGAGATGCGCCTGGCGCGGTAGTCCACCAGGCCGGCTGCGCGGATGGCGTCCGAGATCAGCCGGGGCTGGTCCGCTTCCGGGATGCCGCGCAGGTCGGCCATGAGCTTCAGGTACGCCTGCACCGACAGGCTGGGATAGAGCGGCGTGTTCTCGGACAGGTAGCCGATGCGCTGCTGGATGAGTTGCGTCTGTTCGACCACGTCGATGCCGTCGATCTGGACGCTGCCCTCGTCGGGGTGCAGAAAGCCGGTCAGAATCTTGATGGTGGTGGATTTGCCCGCGCCGTTTGGCCCCAACAAGCCGACGATCTGGCCAGAATCGACGCTGAATCGGATGCCGCGTAATGCCTGGATTGCTCCGTAGGATTTTGTCAGGTCGTTGACCTCGATCATGCCTTCGAACTCCATTTCACTTTGTTTCCTACACACGCAAAGACCTCTCATCAGAGAGGCTCGTTCAAACCACAAGCGTGAGTGGAAGCTGTTACAGGCGTATGTCGGCGGTAGTTCAGGTCCGAACTGTCATGAAGCTGCGCCTTACGCGCCTGAACGTGTGGCGGCGCGCAGTATAGCGAGAAATAAAGCGCTGGTCCACAAGTGATGATACACCTGGGACCAGCGTTTTTTCTCAGTGTTTGGTTAATGTGTCGGGAGCTAGCTCAGCGGCGGTGCAGCATCGGATCGAAGGCATCGCGCAGGCCGTCGCCCACGAAGTTAAAGGCGAGCACAACGAGGCTGATCAGCGCGCCCGGCACGGCCCACATCCACCAGGCGGACAGCATCCAGGCTTTGGCGTCTTCGAGCATATTGCCCAGGC
>JADZBY010000334.1 GCA_020851855.1 Anaerolineae bacterium | reverse complement strand
TTGCTGCGCACATGGCTCAACCAGCCCTTGTTGGACATCGGGCGGCTCAATGCGCGGCTGGACGCCATCACGGCGCTCTTTGAAGAAGGCCGCCGCCGCGCCGAAGTGCGCGACGCGCTGCGCGATGTGGCCGACCTGGAGCGGCTGGCGAACCGCGTCGTGAGCCAGTGCGCCGGTCCGCGCGACTTGCTCGCCCTGCGCGACAGCCTGAACAACGTCCCGGCGGTGCGCCAGGCCGTGGCGGGCGTTCCGGCGCTGTCGGGCCTGCATGATCGGCTCGACTCCTGCCCGGACGCCGCCGACCTGATCGCGCGGGCCATCACCGACGACCCACCCGCCGTGACCGGGGAGCGCGTGGGCATCATCCGCGAGGGTTTCAGCGCCGAACTGGACGACATCACGTCCAGCATCCGCCACGCCCGCGAGTGGATTGCCGGGCTGGAAGCCACCGAGCGCGAGCGCAGCGGGATTCGCACCCTCAAAGTCGGCTTCAACAAGGTCTTCGGCTACTACATCGAGGTCAGCCACGCCAACACCGAGCGCGTGCCGTCCGACTACATCCGCAAACAAACGCTGACCAACGCCGAGCGCTACATCACGCCCGAACTCAAAGAGTACGAGTCGCTCGTCCTGAACGCCGAAGAGCGGATGCTGGACATCGAGACGCGCCTGTTCCGTACCGCGTGTGAGCAGATCGCGGCCAGCGCCGACCCCTTGCTCAAGACGGCGCGCGCCATCGCCCATCTGGACGTGTTCGCCAGCTTTGCCGAAGTCGCCGCGCGCGAGGGCTACTGCCGCCCGCAGCTCACCGAGGACGACGTGCTGATCATCCGCGATGGGCGGCATCCTGTCGTGGAAACGCTGCTCGAAGGCGAGCGCTACGTGCCCAACGATACGCACTTTGACGCCGATCAGCGTGTGCACGTCATCACCGGGCCGAATATGTCCGGCAAATCGACGGCCATCCGGCAGGCGGCGCTCATCACGCTGCTGGCGCAGGTGGGCAGCTACGTCCCGGCGTCCGAGGCGACTATCGGCCTGGTGGACCGCATCTTCACCCGCATCGGCGCGCAGGACGAGATTCACGCCGGGCAATCGACGTTCATGGTCGAGATGACCGAGACGGCGGCGTTGCTCCAGGCCGCGACGAGCCGGTCGCTGCTCATCCTGGACGAGATCGGGCGCGGCACGAGCACCTACGACGGGTTGGCCATCGCGCGGGCCGTGATCGAGTACATCCACAACCACCCGCGACTGAACTGCCGCACCCTGTTCGCCACCCACTACCACGAGCTGACCGAGCTGGAGAAAATCCTGCCGCGCGTGCGTAACTACAACGTCACCGTGCTCGAAGAGGGCGATCAGGTGGTCTTCCTGCACCGCCTGGAGCCGGGCGGCGCAGACCGGAGCTACGGCATTCACGTGGCCCAGCTTGCCGGGATGCCGCGCGCCGTCGTGGGCCGCGCCAGGGAGATTCTCAAGGAGCTTGAAGCGCAGGGCAGCGATTTCAGCCTGCGGCAGGGTCCGGGCGAGACGGAGCGCCGGCCCAAAGGTGTGCCGCGTGAGCAGCTTTCCATGTTCCAGGCCGGGCCGCATCCGGCAGTGCAGGCGCTCCTCGATATGCGCGTCGAAGAGATGAGTCCCCTCGAAGCGATGACCAAGCTGTACGAGCTTCAGCGGTTGGCGCGGAGCAGTACATGACGTGGACGAGCAGAGCAAACCACGCGGCGTATGGCCCTTCCTGGTCATCCTGATTGGCCTGGCCTGGCTGGTCTGGCTGGCGATCTACCTGTTCATCAACGTCTACGTGCCCGGTTGGCAGCGTGATCAGGCCGCGTCCATCGAAAACGCCCTGCACCGCGACTGCGGCATCACCTTCAGCGTGCCGCCCGCTTCGGTCCCGCTCACCACGCGCCCGATCTGGGAACGGACATACACCACGACCGGCTACAAGCTCGTGTGCCAGACCAGCTATATCACCGGCGAATGGCGCTGCACGGCGTGTGGCAACGGGCCGTGAACGCCGCGCCCCCTGACCCCTCTCCAACACGGGTTTTCAGATAGTCATGCGCATCGTCTGGCCCGCCCGGCGCTGAAGCGACCGGGCTGAGTCTACAAAGCCCTGGCGGGCTAACACATGCCCTCAGCCCGCCAGGGCTTCGTAGTTTCAGCCTGATGGGTTTTCAGATAGTCATGCGCATCGTCTGGCCCGCCCGGCGCTGAAGCGACCGGGCTGAGTCTACAAAGCCCTGGCCGGCTGACACACGCCCTCAGCCCGCCAGGGCTTCGTAGTTTCAGCCTGGACCTTCAGGTCCAGGCGCTGCTTGTGAATATTGAGCACTTGGAGGGTGTAATGAACTTCGCGCGGCGAACATGGCCCAGACAGGCAGCATCACTCTCCTGACCTCACCCCCGGCCCCTCTCCATGCCGGTCGGGGACCCCGGCAGGCATAGAGAGGGGAGCGACTCTGCGCCATTTCCCCCTCTCCACGCGGTACTCCGCGTGGAGAGGGGGCCAGGGGGTGAGGTCGCTTCGGCGCTTCCCGCCCGCATGTTATAATCCGGCCACGTCTTGGCGCGGCACGAACGGCATTGCGGAGCACGGCCATGCGCTATGTGGACTGGCACGACGGACGGGTCCGGCTGGTGGACCAGCGCGCGCTTCCGTGGGATGTGAAGCAGCTCGATTTTGACGACTATCGCGATGTCGCGCAGGCCATCACCGATCAGGCCGTGCTGGGCGGATCGAGCATCGCGGCAGCGGCGGCGTTCGGCATGGCGCTGGCAGCCCAACAGAGCGCCGCTACCGAAGTCGCCCAGTTGCTCGAATACGTCGAAATTGCCGGCGTGATCATGAAAAAGGCGCTGCCGGACAACCGCCGCCTGGAATGTGCGGTGGATCGCCTGATGACGCGGGCCTACGCCCCCGACTACGCCACGACTGCCGCCATTCAGGGCGCGCTGCTGGACGACGCGCAGCAGATGGCGGGCGGCATTGTGCAGGCCAACCGGGCGATGGCCGAACACGGCGCGGCGCTCCTGCGCGGCGGCGACACCGTCCTGCACCACGGCCATACCGGCGGGCTGTCGGCGGTGGCTTACGGCACAGCGCTGGGCATGATTCGCGCCTTTCACGAGCGCGGCAGGCTGCTGCGCGTATTGCAGACCGAGGGCCGCCCGGACTTGCTCGGCGCGCGGTTGGCGGCCTGGGAACTGGCGCGAATGGGCGTGATGTTCGAGATCATCGCCGACGCGGCGGCGGCCTTCTATATGAAAGAGGGCGAAGTCAGCGCGGTGCTGGTCGGGGCCGAGCGCATCGCGCTGAACGGCGACGCCGTCGGCGCGCCGGGCGCGTTCATGCTCGCCGTGCTGGCCCACGAGCACCACATCCCCTTTTATGTGATTGCGCCATGCACCAGCGTGGACCAGGGCTTGATGAGCGGCGACCAGATCGGGCCGGAGAATGGACCACCGGAAGCGCTGCGCCGCCTGGGCAACCAGCCGCTCGTGCCGGACGACTTCCCGGCGCGAAATCTGACGCATGACGTGACGCCCGCCCGCTTCATCACCGTGATCATCACCGAAAACGGCATCGTCAGCCCGCCCTACCTTCCCAATCTGTCGGCGGCGGTTACGGCCCATCACAGCCCGCCCCGCGCGTGACGGCGCACTTACTTTTCAGGCGGATGTCGGCGCATTCAGAAGTGCGGCGCTTACCGCCCGTACGGTTATCCGGTTATCCACTGACGCGGCTTGTCGTTCTTGCTGCTTACGTTGAACCCCGAATCACGATGTGTTGGAGAGAGATAGGGTGAGCATGGACAAAACGATTGCGCGCATTGAACGCCAGGCGGGCATCCCGGGGCTGGTGGATGTGCTCGCCGAGGGCCTTTCGCCAACCGATTTGCAGTCGCTTCTGCTCGAAGTCTACCGACGCCGCGCGCAAAGCCGCCAGCCCGCCGCCGTGCTGGCGGATTATGAGAAGAATCGGTTTGTTCGGCCTTCGGCGCTCTCTCCGCTCGCCCTCGTGGAATGGGAACAAACGGCATTTGCGAGCCTGCCCGATTCGTTTGAGCCGGTTGCGCTTTCGCCGGTTGCGCCGCTTGGAACCTGTGCAGCCGTCGCGCTGAACGATCAGCGCCGGGTCCTGTCCACGGCGCGTAACACGGAAGTGGTCTCGGACTCCACGAACGTCCTGGCGCTGGAATGTGCGCGCCGTCGTCGCCAGATCATGCAGGGCGATCCGAAGTCGCCCCTTGCGATTCATCTGGCCGCCAGCCACCGGCTTCTGCGGACGCAGCGCTACGAGAATCCGGACCTTGTGCCTCACTTCAGCGCGTTCGCGTTGTGCAGCGCGGGCCGGGATCAGGGTCGGCTGGAATGGGAGTTCTCGGCGTTGCTCACGCACATCCGCTTCTACTGCCAGGCGATCCGCGCCTACACACGGGCCGATACCCCTCTGCGCGTCGCCGTCACCCCGCTGAGCGCAAGCGCGCAACGCTACGCCGTCGTGGAGCGCCTTCTGTCAATTCTTCAGGACCAGGTCGTGAATGCGGAGCTTGTGCGAGATGACCAGCGCACGTCCGGCAGAGGCTACTATTCCGATGTGTGTTTCCACGTGTACGCCACGACGACGGACGGGCGCACGCTTGAACTGGCGGATGGCGGGGCAGTCGATTGGACGCAGAAATTGCTGGGCAATGCCAAAGAACGCTGCGTGACCAGCGGCATCGGCAGCGAGCGCGTGTGCGCAGAGTTCGCGACGCCACGCGGGCAGGCTGTGCGTTGAGCACGCCGGAATCCGGGCGCTCCGGGCGCGCTGCGCCCTTTCTGAAGTGGGCAGGCGGCAAGCAGCGGCTCCTGGACCTGTATTTGCCGTATTTCCCGGCGCAAGGCGAGCGCTACATCGAGCCGTTCATGGGCAGCGCCGCCGTGTTTTTTCGCCTGCGCGCCGAGAACCGTTTCCGCGAGTACGTCCTGTCCGATTCCAACTTTGAACTGGTGAATTGCTACCGTGTGGTGCGCGACAACCTGGATGCGCTCATCGAGAAGCTGGCCGACCACCGGGATCGGCACGGCAAGGCGCACTACGAGAAGGTGCGGGCCATGGATCAGCGCGGGCTGGGCCTGTTCACGCCCGTCGAGCGCGCGGCGCGTTTTATCTACCTGAACAAGACGTGCTACAACGGCCTGTGGCGCGTCAACCGGTTCGGGAGATTCAACGTGCCGATGGGCCGCTACACGAATCCCCCCATCCTGGACGAGGCAAAGCTCCGTGCGGCGTCGGCGGCGCTCCAGGGCGTGGACATCCGCTGCGAGGATTTTCGCATGGTGGAGACGTCCGGCCTGGCGCGGCCCGGCGACGTGGTCTACTTCGACCCGCCTTATCATCCGGCCAGCAAGACGGCCAATTTCACCGCCTACCAGCCCGACATGTTCGGCGTGGTGGAGCAGGGCGAGTTGGCAGGCATGTTCCGGCGGCTGGCGGCGCTGGGCTGTACCGTCCTGCTCAGCAACTCCGATACGCCCTTCGTCCGCGCCATCTATGCGGGCCTCGAGACGGTCCCGGTCCAGGCGCGCCGGGCCATCAACTCGCGCGCCGCCAGCCGGGGGGCCGTTCCGGAGTTGCTCATCCTCGGCCAGCGGGCGTGATTCGCCGGCGACTCAGATATTGCAGCGGTACTGCGCCGCGCGCGACCAGTCCAGCGCCATTTTCGGGGCCGGCAGTTCGTCCAGCGTCGCTGCCACTTTCTGCGAATCCACGCCGCCGTACATGTCGAGCACGAACACGGCATAGGCGTACTCGGTCCGGCGTGTATAGGCCTGCCACGCCCGCCCATCCGGATCGGCGGCCAACGGGAACGGGAGTTGCCAGGCCAGCGCCGCCCGCAGCGCTTCCCGCCCCACGTCCGTGATGGCCAGCACGCGCGAGCCAATCAGCGTATACTCGTCCATATCGTGCGCGATGGCATCCAGGTAGGGACGGATGGCCGGGTCCCAGCGAAAAAAGACGAGCACCAGGCCCGCTTTGCCACGAAAATCCTCGCGGCTGATGCGCTTCCCGGTCGCCGTTTCCAGTTCAAAATCCGGGGCAAGCGCGCCGGGTTCCAGCGGGGCATCGGGTGAAGACTCCATGTCCTCTCCTTGTAGACGCTCTTCGGTAAACTTATCGCTGACGCCATGGATTATCAGGCAAATTCATAAAGAATTCCTACCAGGAACAACCCGAACTTCGAGAAATTCTGTACAATGTCCCTAGACGCCTGTCATAGGGCGCACTGGACAAGCATAGGAGCAATTGAGGGTCCGTGATGGACGACAACGCGCCAGCCAACATGATGGACATTTACACCGAGTACATCCGTCTCAGGCGGGACGGCTGGTCGTCCGATGCCGTCGTGAAGACGCTGCGCACGCTCGCGGAGCAGCTTGACCAGAACGGGCTGGCACAGCTCAACACGCTGGTCACGCAGTGGGAAAGCCGGGAAGGGGCCAAATACGTGGCCAAGCGCCGCCCGCCGCCCATACCACCCGCCCCCGAGCCTGTCGCACCGCCGCAAGGCGCTGCACCGAACCGCGCCGCCTCGGTGATTCGGCCCATCACGCCGCCGCCGAGCCGCGATCCACGCGCGAAGGAAGCCGAGGGCGCGGGCGGATTTGGCGCTGAAGCCCCGACGGGTATGCAGTTCTGCCCCAAGTGCGGCAAGCCCAATCGCGCCGGCGACAACTACTGTTATGCGTGTGGGCACATGCTTCAGGGCGGCAAACTGGGCGCAACGCGGGTCTTTGCCGAGAAGGGCCAGGAACAGCAGACGCGCTGGGGCACGGCCTATCTTGGCGCGGCGTCCCAGGTGTTGCTCGTGGCGCGCGGCGGCGCGAAGCCGATCCGGGTCGAACTGGGCGATCAGGACGTTACCCTGGGGCGCAGCTCGCCGGAGAACCCGCTCAAGCCCGACATCGACCTGTCGCCGTACAACGCCGAAGAACTGGGCGTGTCCCGTATTCACGCCTCGCTGCGGCGCGCCGAGAACACGGTGCAGATCACGGACCTGAGCAGCCGGAATTTCACCTACCTGAACGGGCAGCGCGTCTACCCGCGCGAAAGCCGTGTGTTGCGTCACGGCGACGAGGTGCGGTTGGGGCGGCTGCCGCTCACCATCATTTTTAAGCACGCCGACCGCTGATTGACAGCCCGATCCAAAGTCGCAGAATGGCGGCAGACGGGGCGATTCGCGCGAATCGCCTTGCCGGTTTGTTGCCTGCTTGGGTCCTCTTTCAGACTTCCTATAAAAACTCGCAAAAATTCCCCCTTGCGCGTCGTGGGGGGCGTGGTATACTACCGGCACTTCCGAGGCGCAGGCGGGAACGCGGGCGGCTCGAGACAACAGACGGAGGGCAGCGACAGACAGCATCAAGCGCCGTTGAGGAC
>JADZBY010000333.1 GCA_020851855.1 Anaerolineae bacterium | reverse complement strand
TGCGCCCGACCCGGCCCAGGTCGCCGTCGGGATGGTCCATCTTCTGCGAGCGCAGCAGGCCACGATCCGCGCCACTGAAGCCCTGCGCCTCGACGCCGCCCGCGACAAACGCCCCCGTCAGCCGGATATTCACGTCGCCCACCAGCGCCATCATGACCAGCGTCATGGTCTGCTCGTCGGTCACGCGCAGGCCGCCGATCTTGTGCGGCGTGATGGCGAATTTCTCCTGCAGAACCTGGATCGCCTTGCCGCCGCCGTGCACGATGGTCGGCGTATCGCCCGCCGCGACCATGCCCCTGACCGCCGCGACCAGCCCGGCCACGAATCCGGCGTCTTCAAGCTGGTTGCCGCCGACCTTGAGGACTTTCGTCATAACAGCCCCACGGTTTCGGGCAAACCCATCATCAGGTTGAAGTTCTGCACGGCCTGGCTGGCCGCGCCTTTGCGCAAGTTGTCGATGGCCGACGTGACGATGATCGTGTCGCCCGCGCCCTCGTGCAGCCCGACCACGCCATGATTGTGATGCGCCACATCCTTGAAGCGCGCGTGTCGCCCTGGCGGCAGCACGTTCACCAGCGGCTCGGCGTCGTAGGCGGCGTGGAAAGCCTCACGGGCGCGCGCCAGGTCCCAGCCGGAGCGCAGCCGGGCATACACCGTCGCCAGCAGCCCGACATCCACCGGGACGAGGTGCGGCGCAAAGACGAGCGGCCCGGCGTCCGGCTGGAGCTTGTGTAACGCCTGCTCGATCTCCGGCACGTGGCGGTGCACACGCCCGATATTGTACGGCTTCACGTCGCCATAGACTTCCACGAACATCGAATCGAGCTTGAGCGACTTGCCCGCGCCGGAAACGCCGGTCTTGGTGTCCGCGATGATCGGGTCGCCGGTCAGCGCGCCAGCGCGGGCCAGCGGAATGAGCGCCAGCAGCGTAGCGGTGACGTGGCAGCCGGGATTGGCGATGTAACGCGCGCCAGGCAGGCCCGTCCGGTCAAGCTCCGGCAGGCCAAACGGCGCGGGCAGCAGGTGCGGCGCGGGGTGCTCCATCCTGTACGTTTTGGTGTAGAGCGCCGCCGTGTCGAGCCGCAGATCGGCGGAGAGGTCCACCACGCGCACGCCCGCCGCAACCGCTTTCGCGGCGATGCCGCCCGATACGCCGTTGGGCAGGCACAGGAACACGACATCGGCGCTCACGAGCGGCGCTTCGGCCACCGGGACCAGCTCCACGCCGTCTGCGCCCTCTTTGGCGCTCTCCGAGGTGGCGAAGGCGATCCGGACGTTGGGATGCGCCGCCAGCAAGCGCATGAGCGTCGCGCCGGTGTAGCCCGTCGCGCCGTAGACGCCCACCTTGTAGACGGGCGAGGGTGGGACCGCCTCTCGTTCGCCGTCGCGGGCCGTGTGCGTTTCGATCACGGTGTCTCTCCTTGCCTTCCGAAAAAAAAGCCCCCCAGACCAGTGGCCTGGAGGGCGTGTTTGCGATTGGCGAGTGCCGTCTGCCGTCACTCAGCGCGAAGCGCCATCCAGACCTTATGGCTGGTGGTACGGCGGCTACGGCGCGGACGCGAGACGGGCAAAAGCTGCATGATAGCGATGGAAAACGTGCCAGATATCAGGATGGGGATATTATACACGACTCGCGCGCGCGTCAAGGGTGCGCTTGCGCCAGAAACCCTCACCCCCTGGCCCCTCTCCTTCATGGCCAGGGATGGAAAAAAGCCACACCTCACCTGCCTTTTTCCCCTCTCGCCCCGTGGGAGAGCGGGCTGGGGGGAGTGAGGGATGACCCGCAACCGACTCCCGCCCCTTGTGCCATTGCACAAGGTTCTTTCACACCTCAATCTCCAGCCCTTCTTCGGCTAGGAGCACCTCGGTTTCCACCGCCGAGCCGCTCGCCCGGCCCCGAAACGCGAGATGGTTGTACGCTTCGGGCAGCGAATCCCAGAGCCGGTCATCGCTGGCCATCTGGTCGTGGTGGGTGAGCGCCAGCCGCTTCACCCCGGCCCGAAAGGCCAGTTCTGCGCCCATCTTCGGCGTACTATGGCCCCAGTCGCGCTTCTCGTCGATGGCCTGCTCAAAGCTGTACTGCGCATCGAAGATCAACAAATCCGCGCCCTTGAAGAACTCGACGTAGCGGGCGGTGCTCTCGGCGTCCATACGGTGATACTCGCCGTCGGTGGCCAGGATGACGCTCTTGCCGCCGTGCTCCAGCCGGTAGGCATACGCGCCGCCGGGGTGCGAGAGCAGGATCATGCTCACCCTGACGCCCGCAATGGTCACCGTTTCTGCCGGGTCGAGGATTTCCCAGGTGCGCTCGGCGTGCATGAAGTCCATCGTGACCGGGAAATACACCTCACGCTGCTGGTCCTCGAAGCGCGCCCGCAGGTCCGGGAAGGGGCTGTGAAAATGGAGCCGGTTGCCGGCTACGAAGGCCGGGTCAAAGAAGGGAAAACCCTGGATATGGTCCCAGTGGGTATGCGTGACCAGGATGTGCGCCTCGCCCTGCCCGGAGCCGAACGGCCCTTTGAGCAGTTCTTTGCCCAGCAAGCGGATTCCGGAGCCGCAATCGAGGATGAACAGGAAATCGTCGCCGCGCACTTCGATGCAGGTTGTGTTGCCGCCCGCCGTCGAGGAAATACGGCGCGGCAGGCGCTCCAGGTAGCGGTCGATGGCGTCCCAGTCGGTGAGATCGACGCCCACCGCGTTGAAGAGCGCTTCGCGCATCTTCTCACGAAGCTGCACTTCGCTCATCGGCACAGGAATCCCCCCGCGAGCGCCCCAGAATTTGACCCGCATTCCTGCTCTCCTCGACGTGGTGTTTCTTCAGCGCGGCGAACGGTCCGAGGGCATATCGCCTGGGCCTTCTCAGGAGTGCGCCGACCCCGCTTCAAGCATACCCCAAGATCGGAAAGGCGTGGGAGAAGTGGGCGGCGCGAGGGCGTGGGCTACGGGCGGGGCATCTTGGCCAGCGTGTCGGCCAGCAGGCGGTTGAGGACGGC
>JADZBY010000332.1 GCA_020851855.1 Anaerolineae bacterium | reverse complement strand
CGACGCGCCCGCCGTAATGGTCCATTCTAAACACTGAAAGTCCATAAACGGGGCTGAGGAGCGCATCAGGAAACCGGGCGGCTCACGAGCCGCCCCTACAACGCCACAATATGTAGGGGCGCGTCGCGACGCGCCCGCCATCCTGATCTGTGTTCAATTCTGAAGGTCCATCGGTCGGGGCGCGGTGATTCGTGCGTCTTGCCACGGGGATCAGCGCGCCTCACCCGAACGAGGCGATCTCGTCCGCGATGTTCCAGATGGCGTCGGGCTGGGCCAGTTTCTTGACCCCTTCGACCAGCACGGCGAGCTTGGCCGGGTTGCGGAAGACGCGCGCCAGCGCCTCGGCCACCTGCGCCGGGCCAGGCGCCCACAGGCCGGCGCGCTTGCGCACGACATACTCCGCGTTGGGCGTTTCCTGGAAGGCAATCGCGCCGCTGAGGATGAGCGGCGTGCCGAGCGTGGCCGCTTCG
Source organism: Anaerolineae bacterium (assembly GCA_020851855.1). Lineage (GTDB taxonomy): Bacteria > Chloroflexota > Anaerolineae > Aggregatilineales > UBA2796 > JADZBY01. The sequence continues at coordinate 4,753 of JADZBY010000332.1, read as the reverse complement.
GTGATGGTCGCCGGGCCGGCCTTCGTGATCAGCACGTCCGCCGCGCGCAGAAGGATCTGCATGTTGTCCACGAAGCCGTACACGCGCGTCGGGCGCTTCCAGACATGCTTTTCGAGCGCCGCTTTCATTGCCTCGTTGCGCCCGGCGATGACCACCAGTTCCGAGGTCAGGTCCTGATCGTCGATGGCCTCTGCCGTGGCGACCAGCGGCCCCATGCCCTCGCCGCCGCCCACGAGCAGTGCAACCTGCGCATCCTGCGTCCAACCAAGCTGGGCGCGCGCTTCCGCTTTGCTCAAGGTGACGTTCATGAACTTGGGGTGCACCGGCGCGCCGGTCAGGCGCATGATGTGCGACGGAATGCGCAGCTCGCGGCCCCGCCAGCGCGCCAGTTCGGTGGGCACGCACAGGCGATCCACGCGCGGGTCGTACCAGAGCACCGTCGGCAGCGCCCAGTCGGTGATCACGGTGATGTACGGCATGCCTAGCCGCAGCCGCCGCAGCGCCGCCACCGCCGGGCGGGCAAACACGGAGTGCGCGCAGACGATGATGTCCGCCGGGTGCTCGCGATACATGCGCTCCATGCGGGTGAACATCGAGCGGCAGTACAACTCGCTGACGAAGGGCAGGCGGAACAGGCGGTCATTGATCCAGAACTGCGCGGCATACGTGGCCGGGCTGGTGTTGATCCAGTGCGTGTACGTGTACGGCGCGGTGCTGAAGGGAAAGGGCGTGTAGTCCTTCCAGAGATCGACCATTTCAAAGGAGAAACGCCCCGGATAACGGATTTCCAGGGCTTCTTCCATGGCCCGGCAGGCGGCGCGGTGGCCACCGCCGGTATCCGACATCAAAAACAGGATATGTTTCATGCGGTCGCCGCAACCTGACCGGGCGACGTGACGCGGGCGGGCGGGGGCGACTGGTCGATCTCACCGAGCAGCGCCCAGGTGAAGCGCGCCGCCCGGCTCAGCGTGGCCGGCTCGATATTCTCCAATGTATCGGTCACGCGGTGCCAGTTGGACAGGTAACCTTCCTGGTTGTAGCTCGAGATCATCAGGCCGCGATAGCCATAGCGGTCGATGGTCGCCTGCTCGTCCACGGTGAGCATGTCCTTCCCGGCGACTTGCAGGTCGGGGCGCTTCACGGCGGCGCGCGCGGCGAAGGCGAGCATTTCCGGGTGCGGCCCGTATTCGGTCATCAGGCTGACGCCGTGTTTGGTGGCGTAACACACATTACCCGCCCCGACCATGTCCAGGTCGATGAAATACGTGTCCAGCTTGGGCGGCGCGTATCGCTTCAGGTAGGCGTCCATGCCGGTGCAGCCCGCCTCTTCGCAGCCGGTAAAGAGCAGCGTCACGCCGGTGTGCGCCAGCGGCTCGGCCCGGAGCGCCTCGGCAATGCCCAACAACGCCGCCAGCGCCGAGCCGTTGTCATTCGCGCCTTCAATGTACGGCTGCATCTCGTCACGCAGCACGAAGGCAAAAAAACCGAGGCTGGTCAGCGCTGCAAGATACTGCCACCAGGGCAGCGCGCGCCGCCTGCCAAAAAGCGCGCTGAAGAGCAAATGCAGCCCGCTCACTGTGGCGATGGCCAGTCCGGTGGTGGTCATCGGCTTCTGCCAGTAGGGGTTGTCCATCGGCAGCATGAAGCGCTGTTTGTTCGAATCGAGGTGCGCGACGAGGATCACGCGCCGCCACGTCTCGCCGGTGGGTGGGATAGTGACGAACAGGTTCTGGCTTTCGCCGGCGGCGATCAAGGACTGGAAGAACGGCGGGCGGGCGCGAACGGCTTCCTGCAATACCATCGCGCCGCCCAGGCTGAGCGCCGCCGCGACGAGCCGCCCAAGCCGCCCACACCACGCGCTCGCCGCCAGCGGCGCGGCGGTGGTCGCCGCCAGCGCGGGCGTGACTTGCCAGCCATAGGTGCGGTTGCTCTTGAAGCGCTGCTCCTGTACGTCGCTCAGGCCGAGGCGCAACAAGACGCCGCGCACGTACTCGGCGGCGCGCTGCTCTTCCGGGGAGCACGCCGGGCGCGGCCCAATGTCCTTGCAGAACACGCGCAGGTGTTCCATCAGTGGTTGTGCCTGTAGACTCTGCGGCTCGGCCATCGTCCTTTGCTCCCTTGCGCCGGGGCGTGGTGTGGAGCACATTATAGCCGGATTCGCCGGGGAGCGTCATCTGAGGCGTCAACGAGCATGAGCGTGCGCGAATTGCTTTTTCTGGAGCCGTACGACGGCGGATCGCACGCGGCGTGGCTGCGCGGCTACCAGCAGCACAGCGCGCACCAGGTGCGTATCCTGAGCTTGCCTGCCCAATGGTGGCAGTGGCGGATGCAGGGCGGCGCGGTGACTCTGGCGCGGCAGTTCATGGCCTCGCCGCTCACGCCGGACCTGATCGTCGCCTCGGACATGCTCGACCTGACCACCTTTCTGGCCCTGACGCGGCCCCGCACCGCCCGCACGCCCACCGCCGTCTATTTTCACGAGAATCAACTTACCTATCCGCCCGGCCCACGCATCCAGCGTGACCTGAAGCTCGGATTCATCAACTACGCCAGCGCGCTGGCCGCCGACGCCGTTTTCTTCAACAGCGCATTCCACCGTGAAGCGTTCCTGGACGAACTGCCGCGCCTCTTGAAACATTACCCGGACCACAACGAACTGGACACGGTCGAGAAGCTCCGCGCCAAAGCGAGTGTGCTGCCCGTTGGCGTTGACCTGCGGAGCCTGGACGCCTTCGGGCCAAAGCCGGACGCGCCGCGCCCATGCATCCTGTGGGCGCACCGTTGGGAATACGACAAGAACCCGGAGCCGTTCTTCCGCACCCTGGACAAGCTGATGGCCGAAGGGCTGGAATTTGACGTGATCGTCGCGGGAGAGGCGTTTGGCAAGCCGCCAGAGCTATTCGAAGCCGCGCGGGAGCGGCTTGGCGCGCGCGCCCTGCACTTTGGCTATGCGCCGGATCGCGCCGCTTATGCCCGGCTATTGTGGCGCGCCACCCACGCGGTTTCGACGGCCTTCCAGGACTTCTTCGGCATCAGCATGGTCGAGGCGATGTACTGCGGCTGCCTGCCGATCATGCCGCGCCGCCTGAATTACCCGGCGCTCGCGCCGCCGGACTATCACGATGTGTGCCTGTACCCGGAAGGTGGGTTGGCGGCGGCCTTGCGCCGGACGCTGCCGATGCGTGCGCCGTCTGGCTTGCGCGAATACGCCGCGCGCTTTGACTGGCTGACGCTTGCGCCGGCCTACGACGCCGAGTTCGAGGCCCTGATCGGGTATGGTAGCGTTCCTACACTTTTCTAATAGTACGCTGACGTGATGTTGACATTACCTGGCTAGAATGCGAATCGAACGTGGAAGTTGGAAGACGTTGGAGGTGAAAGGCTATGAGTAACCTGATTCGTTGGAACCCCGCGCGCGAGTTTGCCGCGATGGACCGTTTGATGGATCGTATGCTCAATCAGTTCTGGGGCGGCCAGAACGGCGACGCCGTCTTTGGTGGTTTGGTTCCGGCGACCGACGTTCACGAGACGGAAAACGAGATTGTGGTCAAGGCCGAGTTGCCCGGCTTCAACCCGGACCAGATCGACATTCGGGTCGAGGGCAACGTGCTGACCATCAAGGGGCAGGTGTCGTCCGAGCAGGAGCGCAAGGAAGAAGGCCAGGTTCACCTGCGCGAGCGCCGCATGTCGAGCTTCCAGCGTAGCTTCTCGCTGCCGGTCGGCGTCGACCCGGACAAGGCCGAAGCCAATTTTGAGAACGGCGTGCTGACCCTGACCCTGCCCAAGCGTGAAGATGCCCGCGCCCGCCGCATCGCGGTGAACGCGAGCCGCCAGATTGAGGCCCAGGGTGCGAACACCAACGGGAACAAGCGGTAACGGTAAACGGTACGCTGTGAAGCGGTAGTGTGAAGCGGTAGAACGGTAGAACACTTCTCGCGCGAACGAGATTGGGACAAGGTGTATCGGTAGCATGAAGGCGGGCGGGTCCGGCGAGGACCCGCCCGCCGCGTTGTTGGCGGTAATCGCCCGGCCTTGCATCCGTGCGGTGATGGCGCTAGCATAACGCGCCTGGATCAGCGCCACACCGGACCGCACCGGACGACTTGAACCGCAACATGGGCCGCGAGCACACGCTACGAGAGCACGGGCATTTCTGGGACGCCGTCACCGCCGACGCCGCGCCGCTCGGCGAAGCGCGCGCGCTGATCGGCTCCCTGCTGGCGCTGGACGAGATCGCCGGGCGTGACGTGCTGGACGCGGGCTGCGGCGCGGGCGATTATGCGGCGGCCTTTGCGGAGCTGGGCGCGCGGCGTGTGGCCGGCATCGACCTGAGCGCGGGCAGCCTGTCGCGCGCCCGGCATAAAGCGCCCGGCCTGCACCTCGCCGCCGCCAGCCTGGGCGCGCTGCCCTTCCCGGCGGCGCACTTTCACGTGATCTGGACCTGGGGCGTGTTGCACTACGCGCCCGATGCCCGCGCCGCCCTGCGTGAGCTGGTCCGCGCCCTGCGACCGGGCGGTGTGCTGGTCGTCCATACCCTGCGCGCCGGGTTCTGGGCGTCGTTCGAGCGCGCCGCCGCCCGCCTCTTGAGCCGTACGCCGCGCCCGGTGCAGGCTGTCCTGCTCGGCGGGGGCGTGCGTGTCCTGTCTCTGGCGGTGCGGCTGGCCGGCAAGCGCACACAGTCGGCATCCACCACAAAAACGCTGCGCCAGAAGGTCCACGAGCGCTTTTTTGTGCCCGGCCCGGTAGCCGCGTT
>JADZBY010000331.1 GCA_020851855.1 Anaerolineae bacterium | reverse complement strand
TGGAAAAGTACCGCTTCATGCACACTGCCCTGCCGGAATTGGACCTGGCCGAGGTCGATACGCGCCTGACGCTCTTCGGGAAAACCCTCGCCGCGCCGATCCTGATCTCGTCCATGACCGGCGGCACAGAACAGGCGCGCATCCTAAACCGGGTGCTGGCGCAGGCGGCGCAGGAAACCGGCATCGCGATGGGCCTCGGCTCGCAGCGCGCCGCCATCCGCACTCCGGAGTTGGACGTCACATTCCAGGTGCGCGATGTAGCGCCGGACATCTTGCTGTTTGCGAACGTGGGCGCGGTGCAGCTCAACTATGGCTTCGGAGTGGACGAGTTTCGGCGCGCCGTGGACATGGCCGGGGCCGACGCGCTCATCCTGCACTTCAACGCCCTGCAAGAGGCAGTCCAGCCCGAAGGCGACGGCAATTTCAAGGACCTGCTGCCCAAGATCGCCCGGCTGTGCAAGGCAGTGGGCGCGCCGGTCATCGCCAAAGAGGTCGGCTGGGGCTTCAGCGAGCGCGACGCGGCGCGGCTGGCCGAGGCGGGCGTCGCGGCCATCGATGTGGCGGGCGCGGGCGGCACGTCGTGGAGCGAGGTGGAGTATCACCGCGCGCCGACGGCCTTTCATGCCCAGGTCGCGCGCAGCTTCGCCGATTGGGGCATTCCCACCGCCGATGGCATCCTGTACGCCCGCCGGGGCGCGCCGGGCCTGCCCATCATCGCTAGCGGCGGCCTGCGCGACGGCATCGACATCGCCAAGTGTATTGCGCTTGGCGCGCGGATGGGCGGCATGGCTGGGCCGTTCCTCAAGGCGGCGGCGCTGCCCGACGGCGCGGTCGAGGCCGTGGTGAGCCTGATTCGCCAGACGGAGCGCCAGTTGCGCATTGCCATGTTCTGCGCCGGCGCAGGCGACCTCTCGGCGCTGGCCGAGACGCCGCTCATCCGCGTTGAAGCCTAGCGACAGTCTCTGTGCCCGCTGCACCTGACCGGAATGATCATGACTCACCATCCACCGCTGCACATCGCCATCAACGCGCGCATATCTCCGGCAGCAGGCAGCGGCGGTGTGGTCACTGTCTTAATGGGTCTGATCAAAGCGCTGGGCGAGCTGGACGACGGGCCGGAGCAGTATATCCTCGTGTCCACGGCGGACGATAGCTGGCTCGCGCCGCTCATCGGGCCAAATCAGCGCATCGTCCGGCACACGCCGCCGCTCAAGCCGCCGCCCTCACGTTCCCAGAAGGCGCTCAATCTGGCGGCGCGCCTTACACGTGGCGGGCTGAGGCGCGTCTTGCGCCTGCCGCCGCGCCCGCCCACGCTGCCGCGCTCCGATGGGCTATTCGAAGGGCTGGGATGCGACCTCGTCCACTTCCCGTATCAGCAGTACGTGATCAACGCGCTCCCATCCATCTTCCAGCCCTGGGACTTGCAGCACCTGCACTTTCCGCAATTCTTCTCGCCCTGGGAGCGCGTGTACCGCGAGACGGTGTACCGGACCGGCTGCGCGCTGGCGCACACGGTCGTCGTCGCCTCACATTTCATGCGCAAAGACCTCGAAGCGAAATACGCCGTTCCGCCGGAGAAGATCGTCGTCATCCCGCCGGGGCCGCCGCTCGCTGCGCACCGGCCCGTGTACGAGGCGGACCTGGAAGCCACGCGCCTGCGCTACGCCGTGCGGCAGCCGTTTGCGCTGTACCCGGCGGTGTCGTGGCCGCACAAGAACCACCTGCGCCTGCTTGATGCGCTCGCCACGCTGCGCGACCACGACGGCCTGCGCCTGAACCTGGTATGCACCGGCCACCAGACGCCGCATTTCGCGACCATTGCCGCGCGAGTCGCCGCCCTGAAGCTCACGGATCAGGTGTGCTTCACCGGCTCCATCCCGGACGCCGACCTGAGCGCGCTGTACCGCCTATCCGATTTCGTCGTGTTCCCGTCGCTGTTCGAGGGCTTTGGCGCGCCGCCGCTGGAAGCCTGGGCGGCAGGGCGCGCGGTAGCCTCGTCCGGGACGAGCGCACTGGGCGAGCTGCTTGGCGATGCGGCGCTGATCTTCGACCCGCTCTCCGTGGAGTCGATAGCGGACGCCCTGCGCCAGATGACATTGCAGCCCGGCTTGCGGGCCGATCTGGCGGCGCGCGGCGCACAACGGCTGGAACGCTACTCGTGGCCGCGTGTGGCAAGGCAGTTTCGCGCCGTGTACCGTCGCGTCGCCGGTCAGCCGCTGGATGACGAAGACCGTGCGCTGCTGCTGGCGTCCGGCTGAGCAGATGCTAAACGCCCGCGCGGCCCTGCTTGGTTTCTTCTCCCGGTGCGCTACAATCCGGGGCCGGGAGAGAAGCAACCGATGACAGCCCGCCCTGTACTTCTGACGCCGCAGCGCGACGAGCCGGGAGTCTATCCCTATCGCCGCGTGTGGCGCACCGCCTATCTGGAAGCCCTTTTGCTCATCGGCGCGACGCTGGCCGTCGTGCTGGTGAACAGGATCGCGCCCTTCCCCCTCGACGACGAGGCCAAGCGCGCCTTCCGCATCGTATTTGCCATTCTGCCCGCCGCATTGTGGGTCCTCATCTCGCTGGCAGCCGAACGGCGCGCGCGGCGGCCACGGGGTCGGCTGAGCGTCGCTTTTGTGCTCGGCGGCCTGGTCGCCAGCGGCATTGCCGTGCCAGTCATCGACCGGTTATTCACCACCGAGAACTGGCTGCCGACAGCCGACGGCCTGACGCGCTTGGTCGGCTACACGCTGACCGTGGGCATGTTGCAGGAGTTTCTGAAATACGCCGCCCTGCGCTATAGCTTCTGGCCGCGCCACTTCGACCAGCGGTTGGACGGCGTCGCGTACAGCCTTGCCGTAGCAGTCGGTTACGCCACGGCGATCAACCTGTATTATGCCAGCGGCGTGGGCAATGCCGAGCCTACCGCCGCGGCGCTGCGCATCGCTGAAAACACGCTGACCCAGGTCGCCGTGAGTGTGATCATGGGGTTGGCGCTCGCCGAACTGGCCCGGCCCAATGCGCCGATCTATTTCGCGCCGCTCAGTATGCTGCTGGCGGCTGCGCTGGCCGGATTCGCTATCGTCATTCGCGGCGGCGCGGTGGTGGGCGGCCTGAGTGAAGGCAGCGACGCCAATAACGCCATCTTCGGCCTGGGCGTGGGCGTCGTCTTTCTCGTCTTCCTGTTTGCCAGCATGGCGTTCCTGATCGACAGCGCCGACGAGCGCGACCGGCTCCAGGGCCGTGCGGAGCGTTGACCGTATGGCGACCCTGATCGAGACGGCGGGCGACGAGCGCACGGAATTGACGTTCCACCAGCGCTGGGGCAGTTACCTGACGCTCGGACTGGCCGTGCTGGCGCTGCTGGGCGGTATCCTGTTTCGCGCCAATTCGGTGAGCGCCACGGTGCGTTATACCAACCCGGAAGCGGGCATCGAGGCGCGCTACCCGGCGTCGTGGCTGCTCACCGAGGGCGGTCAGAGCGCGGCGTTCGTCTTTAGCGCCCAGGACAGCGCCGCGCGCCCGTTCAAGACGCTTCTGCAGCTTCGCCTGATCCCGACCGGCTCCGGGGTGCGGCCCGGCGACGTGCTCAATCTGCTCGACCTGGACCGCGCCAGCCGTCTGGCCGCCTATCGCTCGCTGCGCCGCGACTCGGTGACATTGCCCGACGGGCGGCGCGGCACGCAGATGACCTATTCCTACGCCTACATTGACCCGAACCCGTTCCTGCAGGCCGAGCCGGTCACGGTGCGCGCCATTGACGTGGTGGTCTTGCGCCCGGCGCAGGCCGTCGTCATCAGCTTTGAAAGCGATGCCGCCGTGTTCGAGCAAAATCGCCGCCTGTTCGAGACGTTTTTAGCCTCATTGGTGTTCTGATGCGTGGTGCTTTCGTACGCCTTGTCTTCCGTCCGTTCCGTCACGCGGCGCGGCTGATCGCCTGTCTGGTTATCGCGCTCGCTGCCGCCTCGCTGCCCGCTGAACCGGCTCCCGTCCAGGCCCAGGAAGACCAGGGACCGTTCGATGTGGACCGGGTGAAGCTGGCCACCGTGCAGATCATGCAGGTGTACACCAACCCGGTTGGGCAAACCGTCATGTCCTGTTCCGGCTCCGGGACGCTGGTCAGCCGCGACGGCCTGATCCTGACCAACGCCCATGTCGTGCTGCCGCTGGCCGGCTGCCGCGCGGATCGGATCACCATCGCGCTCACGTTGCGCGTGGACGAGCCGCCTGTGCCGAAGTATTACGCCGACGTGGTCGCATCCAGCATCGGCTGGGACCTCGCCGTCCTGCAAATCACCGGCACGATTGACAACCTGCCCGTGGACCGCGCCGCGCTGACCCTGCCTTACGTCGAACTCGGCAACTCGGACGAGGTGCGGCTGGACAGCACCATCCACATCGCCGGGTATGCGCCGCCCGCTTCCGATGCCGAAGCGGACACCATCAGCCAGATGATCGCCGGCACGGTGAGCGGCTTCACGTCCGAGGCGCGCGTCGGCGACCGGGCCTGGATCAAAACGCGCGCCGCGCTGCCCGGCAGCATGTCCGGCGGCGGCGCGTATGACAGCAACGGGCTGCTCGTAGGCGTGCCAACCGTCGAGCCGGCGACCAGCGGGCTGGGGGACACGACGGACGTTCAGTGCCGGCGCATCCAGGATTCAAACGGCGATGGGCGCGTCGACAACCAGGACCTATGCATCCCGGTGAGCGGCTTCATCAACGCCCTGCGCCCGGCGAGGCTGGCGCGCAGCCTGATTCTGGCCGCACGGCTCGGCGTCCGGGAACAGTCGCCGCAAGAGTCCGGCCTGGGCGAGCCGCCCGCCGCGCCGCCGGTCATCTCCCGGTTGTGTT
>JADZBY010000330.1 GCA_020851855.1 Anaerolineae bacterium | reverse complement strand
GCTACGTGTACCAGGTGCAGGCCACGTCGCCGGGTGTGTACAGGGTCATCCCACCGAACGGGCACGAGTTCTATTTCCCAGAGGTGTTCGGGCGCGGCGCAGGCAGCCTGTTCACCATCACGCAGTAGGAAGAGATGCGCGGACAACGCAGGCGTTGTCCCTACGAAACACGGCGTAGGGACGAGGCCTGCCTCGTCCGCGCCATCCCTCTTGCAGGCACGATAACGGACAAGGACGGACAAGGACGGACAACGCAGGCGTTGTCCCTACGAAACACGGCGTAGGGACGAGGCCTGCCTCGTCCGCAACAGCGCGTAACTGTTGATGTCGCCCGTGTGGCCGTCGGCGCGGAACGTCTCGACCCTCTCCAACCCGCTCGCGGCGATGAGCGCGTCCTGCTCGGCATCGTCGATGTGGTGGCAGTAGCGTAACGCCGTGTTCGCCGCATGGCCGCGCCGCCAGTCGAGCAGGAAATCGCCCGGCTCCCGCGCGACGCCGTCCGGCCACGGCTCGATACGCTCCCGAAAGCGCTCGTACTCGTAAAACCGCCAGCCGGTGAAGACCAGCAGGCCACCCGGCGCAAGCCGCTCGGCCAGCGCCCGGACCAGCGCGCGCCGGTTCTCGCCGCCCGGCACGTGATGCAGCAGCCCGAACGCCGCGACCAGGTCATACACGCCATCGGGCAGGCCATCCGCGAGCACATCGCACGCTTCAAGCACCGCATCGGCAAGGATTCCCATCCGGGCAAAGGCATCTCGCGCCGCGTCGAGCAGGGCGGGCGAAAAGTCCAGGCCGTGGTAGCGCACCTCGGCGGCCACATTGCGCGCCAGAAAGCGCCCAAACCGCCCGTTGCCGCAGCCCACGTCCAGCACACGCACAGGTGAAGGCTTCCCCGCCAGATGGGGCAACAAGCGCCGCCAGCCGGGCCAGGGCCGCCCGCGCGACTCGTCAAAATCCGTGACGGTGAGCGCGTAAAAGGCCCGGTTGAGGTCGTTCAGCCGCTTGATAGACGCCGCATCCATGCTACAATGCCGCCGGAGAAGGTGACCTGGAACTGCCCATGCAAGTGTACCGCCCGCCTATCGACCTTGAACAGCACCGCGAGCCGCTGCTGGCCATTTTGCGCGCCGTCGCCGCCCGTCCTGACCTGGACCGGCAGGCGCTTCACCGGCTCTTGCGCCGCCACCTGAAAGCCACGGGCCGCGAGCGGGCGTTTTTCTCCAACGACGAGCTGGTGTACGCCTACCGCGCGCTGGCGGGTACGCACGGTTTGCCGCCGCTCGATCCTGCCGTGTTGGAGCGGTTGCGGCTCAAGCCGGTGCGCACCGCGTCCGGCGTGACGACGGTCACGGTCCTAACCAAGCCCTTCCCCTGCCCCGGCGAGTGCATTTTCTGCCCGAACGACGTGCGCATGCCCAAGAGTTACCTCTACGACGAGCCGGGCGCGCAACGGGCCGGGCAAAACGCCTTCGATCCGTACCTGCAAACGTGGTCGCGGCTGGCGGCGCTGCGTAAGATCGGCCATCCGACGGACAAGATCGAGGTCATCATCCTGGGCGGCACGTGGTCCTTCTACCCGGAGACGTACCAGGTTTGGTTCGTGAAGCGCATCTTCGACGCCCTGCACGATTTCGGCGATGGCCGGGATCGCACGGACGAGGTGCGCGCTGCGCTGCGGGACGGCTCGTTGTTTCAGCCGGGCGACGAAAGGCCCACGCCTGCGCTCACCGTGCACGGCGACGCGATGGCGCTGACCTACAACCAGGCCGTGCAGCAGTTGTACCGCGCCGAGATGGACCGCTCGCGGCAGCAGGCCGAGGCCGTGGCGCGTGGGCAACTGCCGCGCACGGTCCTCACCGAGTACGCGACATGGGACGAGCTTGAGGCGGCGCACCGGGCCAACGAAGACGCGCCATGCCGCTGCGTCGGGCTGGTGGTCGAGACGCGGCCCGATCACCTGGACGAGGCCGAGGTGCGGCGCATCCGGCGGCTGGGCTGCACCAAGGTGCAGATCGGCATCCAAAGCCTGGATGACGAGGCGCTACGCCTGAACCGGCGTGGGCACACCGTCGCCCAGACGCGGCGCGCCATCCGCCTGCTGCGGCGGGCGGGCTTCAAGATTCACGCCCACTGGATGCCCAACCTGTACGGGTCCACGCCCGAAAAGGACGTGGAAGATTACGCGCGGCTGTTCGCGGACCCGGATTTCCGCCCGGACGAATTGAAAATCTACCCGTGCTCGCTCATCGAGAGCGCCGAGTTGATGCAGCGTTACCTGGAAGGCGCATGGCGGCCCTACACGCATGAGGAACTGGTCGGCGTGCTGGCCGCGTGTTTCCGCCAGACGCCCGAATACTGCCGCCTGACGCGCGTCATCCGCGACATCCCCGGCACGGACATCGTGACCGGCAACCGGCTTACCAACCTGCGCCAGATCGTCGAGGACGGGCTGGCGGCGCGCGGCGAGCGCAGTGCGGACATCCGCGCGCGCGAGATTCGCGGCCAGCCAGTTGCCGTGGACGACCTGCGCCTGGACGAGCAGCGCTATGCGACCGGCGCGGGCGAGGAAATCTTCCTACAATTCATCAATGAGGATCGGCGCATCGCGGGCTTTTTGCGCCTGTTGTTGCCCGCGGGCGGCGGCCCGGCGCTTTCCCCGGAACTGGATGGCGCGGCCATCGTCCGCGAGGTGCATGTGTACGGGCAGGCGCTACAGTTTGGCGAGGCGGCGCGCGGCAAGGCGCAGCACGCCGGGCTGGGCACGCGGCTGATCGAGCGTGCAGCGGCGCTGGCGCACGGGGCGGGTTATGCCCGGCTGGCCGTCATCTCGGCAGTCGGCACGCGCGGTTATTACCGGGCGCGCGGCTTCGCTGACGGCCCACTCTATCAGGTCCGCGCGCTGGATGGGGCCGGTTCGGCGGCGGATTGAGGCGCGCCGGCGTCGGCGTACTCGATATACGTCATGGTCGCCTTCGACAGATCGCTGTACAGACCGCGCAATTCCGCCGGGATGAGCATGGCGATCTGGTACATCAGCTCGTCGGCCACGTCGTGATACTGCTGGCGCGAGATTTTGCCCTTCAGCCGCAGTGGACGGCCATAGTTGACGGTGATCGGCGTGCGGCGCAGGCGGCGCACGTTTTTCGGCAATTCCAGCGCGCCGGCCACGCCGCAGGGCACGATCACGGCGTTCGAGCGCGCGGCGAGCATGACAAAGCCGTCTTTTGGCTCGCGCAGCCCGCCAAAACTGCGTGTACCTTCCGGCGCGATGGACAGGAAATCATCTGACTCCAACACGGCCAGGCAGCGCCGAAGCGCGGTCATGTCCATCTCGCCGCGCCGGATGAGGATCACGCCCCACATTGCCAACAACAGGCGGTGAAACAGGTTCTTCACCAGCTCGATTTTGCCGATAGGCACGTTGTCGCGGTCGCGGATGGCGATCCCGGCGAAAATCGGGTCGAGGCCGGTCACGTGGTTGAAGATCATGACCACCGGCCCGGTGCGCGGCAGGCGCTCCGTGTGATTCGCGTTGATGCGGCACGTGGTCCAGGTGAAGAGCACATCGCCCAGCAGGCGCATGAGACGCCGCCGCAAACGCAGCCAGAGCGACGTTTTGCCGGTGTGATGGACGATACGCCGCGCCGCCTTGTCGCCAGACGAACCGCCAGAGGGCGTCTGCGCCGGGGTAGATTCAGGTGTCGAGTTGCCGGTCATCGTGGGAAGGTCCAGAGTCCGTCTACGGTTGTGATTTGAGAGCCACGCTCGCGGCCAGTATACCCATTTCTCCGGCATTGCGCGCTAAAATCTTCCTCACACCGTCTCGCACAGTCGCGTTTCACACGTGGGGGCAGCATGGACATTCCGCCACGGTCGGGCTTTCTGGCCGTCGATATCGGCAATACGAACATCACGCTGGGCCTGTGGCACGCCGGCGAGTGGCGTCACCACTGGCGGGCGCACACCGTGCACAACAAGATGCCGGACGAATACGCCGCGCTCATCCGCAGCTTCCTGCGCGAGGGCGGCATGGGCTTCGAGCACGTGGGCAGCGTGGGCATCGCCAGCGTCGTGCCGCCGCTCACGCCGGGCTTTGCGGAGTTAAGCCGCCGCTACCTCAAGCTGGAGCCGCTCATCGTCACCGCCAACGTGCGGCTGCCGATCCGGGTGGATGTGGATAGCCCGGAGTTGGTCGGCGCGGACCGCATCGTCAACGCGGCGGCGGTGCACCACCTGCACGGCGGCCCGGCCATCGTCATCGACTATGCCACGGCCACGACATTTGACGTGATCTCGCCGGAAGGGAACTACATCGGCGGCAGCATTGCGCCGGGCAGCGGCGTGGCGCTCGACGCTCTGGTAGGCCGCGCCGCGCAGCTGTACCGCGTCGTGCTGGAGCCGCCGCCGTCGCCCATCGGGCGCAATACGACGCACGCCATCCAGAGCGGGTTGTTCCTGGGCTATGTCGGGCTGGT
>JADZBY010000329.1 GCA_020851855.1 Anaerolineae bacterium | reverse complement strand
CTGCAAGCGGCCCTGCCACGTGCCCGTATCGCCGCCGCCCGCCAGCAGTCCGGCCCGCAGCCGGGGCAATTCGGCGCTGCCGTTTGGCTCGGCGTGACGGCGCAGCACCGTGTCCGTCTCGGAGTCGGCCCGCGTATGCGCCTCGCCGCCGGTTTTCGCCGCGACCATGCGCATAATCAGCACGTCGCGCCGGACAACCGCCGGGTCGCGTCCCGCCGACGCCCACACGTCGCAGATAGCCGCCGCCATGCCCGCCGGATCGCGCTCGTCCACGTCCAGGCGCGAGGCGAACCGGCCTGGTTGGGCAAGCGCCGCGCCGCCTTCCCCGGAAAACGCCGCGCGCACCGCATACGGCCCCGGAAACTCCCAATCGACGTTGGGCAGGCGCAAGGCGAGGACGAAGCGCGTCGGGTCGGGCGCAAAAACGCTGCCGTCCGTCTTGACCTGGACCAGGCCACTCTGGCGGGCGCGCTGCCATGCCTCATCGATGAGCACGATGGCGGGCGGTACAGGAAGCTTGGCGCGCGTCGCCATGTCCAACAGGGCCGCTTTGGGACCCGCGCCAAAGTGGGCAGCCTGTCCGCGCCCTAGCGGCACATACAGCCGTTCTTTCTTCGAAGTCAGTGCGCCAAAACTGCTCATCCCGGAGTCGCCTCGGCCATGAAAATACCTGCTGATCGCATGAGAATAGTACCTGACCGGCGGGACGGGGAAAAGGGCCTCAGCCAGGGCAATCGCATCAAAGCGTCCTCACCCCCGGCCCCTCTCCACGTCCGTCACCCCCAGACCACCCATTGAACGCAAGCGTTCAATGGGAACCCGGTCGGGGACCCCGACGGCATGGAGCGGGGAGATGGGCGGCCATGCCGGCGCGTGCTTCCCCCTCACTACGCGGTACTCCGCGTGGAGAGGGGGCCAGGGGGTGAGGTGTTTTCCTGCTGCCTGCCTTAACGGCGGATTTTGAGGCGATTGCCCTGGGGCCTCAGCGGGATGTTATCGCATCTGCCGTGGATCGCACCGCCGGGCGCTCCCAGTGGCTTTTGCCGCGATAGCCCCGCCTCTTACCCCAGCCGCACCAGCCACATGCCCAGCAGCGCGAGCGCCGTGCCGATGACCAGCCAGATGGTGAGCGGCTCGCCCAGGAACAGGATGGCGATCAGTGCGGCGGCGACCGGCTGAATGTTCAGGTACACCGCCGCCCGCGACGCGCCGAGCTTCTGCAAGCCGACCGACCACAATGTGCCCGAAATGGCCACGGCAAAGATCGAGGCGTAGACGATGGCCCCAACCGCCGCCCAGGAGAACGTGGACCAGTCGTAGGCCAGCGCGTCGGGCACGGCGATGATCATGGCGAAGAACGCGCCCCACAGCACGATCCAGAAGTTCGTGACCTGCGCCGGGTTGTTTTCGAGCGGCTTGCGCGTCTTCAGTGTGGCATACACCCACACGAACGCGGCGATGACGCTTAACACGTCGCCGAGCAGCGTATCCGAGCCAAAGTCGAACTGCCCGGCGTAGCGCGAGACGATGACCAGCAACACGCCGCCCAGCGCCAGCAGCACGCCCGCGTACAGGCGGCGCGTGCCCCGGTCATGGCCGCGCAGCACGTTGTACATGACCAGCAGCGCCGGCGCTGTCGTGCTGATCAGGACGCTGTGCGAGACGACGGTGTGCCGCAAACCGTTCATGAAGAAGGCCTGGTAACACACGAAGCTGAGGAAGCCGACCAGGATGATCGCGCGCCACTCGGTGCGCGGCATCGCCAGCCGGTGGCCGGTTGCCTTGAGATACACGCCGAGCGCCAGCGCGCCCAGCACAAAGCGCATCCCGTTGTAAACGAAGGGCGGCAGGATGTCGATGGCCGCTTTGGCCACCGAATAATGCGTGGCCCACAGGAACATGGTCACGACGAGCGCCACGTCGTACCAGGTGACGCCAGACCCGGCCACGGGCGGAAAACGCGCCGGTTGGTCTGCGCCCCCAGCCGCAGGGGACGGCGATGTGCTCCCGGTTGACGGCATGATGGCTCGCTTTCAGTGCCCGGCGGCGGCTACCCGGCGCGGTGGGGCGATGTCCAGGTCGTTTCCGGCGCGCCCTTGCGCTTCGACTCGAAACGCGCCGCCACGAACAGCCAATCCGACAGCCGATTGACGTAGCGCAACACGGCAGGATTGAGCGCTTCTACATGCCCAACGCTGACCACCCAACGCTCGGCGCGGCGACACACCGTGCGCGCCACGTGCAGCGCTGCGCCGCCTGGCGAGCCGCCGGGCAGGATGAAGTTATGCAGCGCGGGAAGCTCGGCTTCCATGGCGTCGATTTCATGCTCCAGCCGCTCGACCTGCGCCTCGTCGGTGCGGGTGATCCAGGCCGCCTGGGCGTCGAGCGGCGTAGCGAGGTCCGCGCCGACGACGAACAGGTCATTTTGCACGGCGGCCACGCGCGGCGCGAGATCGTCGGCCAGTCCATGCGCCAGCGCCAGCCCAAGATGCGCATTCAGCTCGTCCACCGTGCCATAAGCGTGCAGGCGCAGCGCGTCTTTGTCCACCCTGCCGCCCGCAAAGAGGCTGGTCTGTCCCTCGTCGCCCGTGCGCGTGTAGATTTTCATGAAAGTGTCTCCCTATACCCTCACCCCCAACCCCTCTCCCTCAGGGCGAGGGGCGAAAACACAGACGCCAGCCGGCTTGTCTCCCCTCTCTCCATGAGGGAGAGAGGGGCCGGGGGAGTGAGGGTTTGCCTACCTTACTGCACCGCGCCGGAGCTATCCAGGATGAGCACGTAGCCCGGCGACAGCGTCGCATTCAGGCTGATCTCACGCGAGACGGTGATGGCTGCGTTGCCCGGCACACCCCACAAGCCTTGCGCCTGCACGCCCCGCGCATGAATGATAACACGCCCATGATGCTCATGAGCCATATCCGTGTTGGCGATGACGGCCAGCCATTGCCCATCCTTGTGCCGCGAGAAGACCAGGAAGTGCGGGTTATTCGACTCTCCGATGGCGAACGTGGCCGGGTCCGGATCGGCCAGCAGCGCCGCATACTGCCTGCGCAGCGTCAGCGCGTGCCGCACCGAGCGCACGTAGTTTTCGGCCCGCGTCCAGTTGAAGGCCCACACGCTGAACAGCGGCAGCCGATCCGCCGGGTACTGGGCGAGTTGCTCCGCGCTGAAACCCAGGCCGGTGTTGATCGGCTGCGTTTCGCCCAGCTCGAAGCCCGACGCCAGAAACGGGATGGCCGGGATCATGGTCGAGAGCGCCAGCGCGTAATGGGCGTACGCCATGCCGCCGGGCCGTGAGAAGGTGCGCGGCGTATTGTGGTTCTCCGGCGCGGCGAAGAAGGTGATGGGGAAACCGCCCGACGCCATCTGGGCGATCATGTTGCGCACACTCTGGCTCTCGTGCACGCTCAGCATCCAGTAGCCGACCACGGCGTTGTAGCCTTCGGCATGGCTGCGGTGCGCAATCGAAAAATCCTCATCCCAGAAGGCGAAATCCGGGTTGATCTGGCGCGCCCGGCTGATGATGCGCTCTTTCAGGGCGAGCGGCAGGGCGTGGCCCATGTCGATCAGCACGCCGTCCACGTGGAAGGCGGTCTGGTAGTGTGGGATGATGTTCACCAGCTCGTTCCAGAGCGGGCGGTTGGCGTTTTCCGGCCCGGCCAGCCGCGAATCGTACATGCGGATCGTATTGTAGGCGATGTAGTTGAAGTCCGGGTGATCGTACAGGCGCAGGTACGTCACGTCGGACCAGGGCGGCTGCGGATCGCTGGGCGGCCAGTCGGTGAATGCGCCCGGCACACGCACCCGCGTGCCGTCGTCCAGCGTGCCAATATAGCGCTCGCCGTGTTTGACGATCTGATCCGGGCGCGGCGGGCGCGTGAACAGGGCGCGGAAGCTCTGCGGCGGCGGCGGCAGGTCGCGCAGGTCGCCCGCGTTGACCTTGGCGTAAATCTGGTTGAGCGTATCGGGCGTGAAGATCGGCTGCCCATAGGCGCTCAGCATCGCCGTGCGGCCCATGAAGTGCCCTCGGTCCGGCACATCGTCGCGAATCCAGTAGAACCAGTCCGGATGAAGCGGGATCAGGTCGGAGTCGCGGGCGGCGGTGCGCAGCACAAACTCCATCACCACGCGGATGCCCAGGTGGTGCGCCGCCGCGACAAAGCCGGAGAAAAGCTGTTCCGCGCTCAGGCCGAGCACCGGCTCGTTCAGCGTCGGCTCCAGCCGGAACGGGTTCTGAATGGCGTAGGGCGATCCGAGCGTGCCTTTGTGCCCGTCGCGCCCGATGGCCGTGATGGGCAGCAGGTGCACGCAGTTGAAGCCCATGTCCCGGATGAACGGCAACAGGGCGATGCACTTGAGCAGCGTGCCCGTCTCGCGCCAGCCGTCCGGGTTCTCCCCGATGTGCACCTGATCGTCGCCGTCGTGATCAAAGGCGGTCGTCAGGCGCGGGAACAGGTTGTAGACGATGGCGTGCTGCGACCAGCCGCCGCCGCCCGGCCCTTCAACGAGCGGCTGCCCCGGCTCGGCGGCAAGGCGGGCCAGCGTATCGTGGTAGAAGCTGAACGGATCGACCTGCACCGCCTCGGTCGTCACGCCATCCAGCCACAGGCCCGGCACGAAATACGGCGCGCTCACCGTGCGGCGGCGCGCCGAAAGGGTAGCGATGATGTGTTGCAGTGCTTCCAAGCAGTCTCCCGCGGATGTGTGTGGCTCAATTATGCGTCTGAAGCAACGGTTTCAGGGCCGCCGCCCAGTCGCGAATGGCGTTCCAGTCCCGGTGGTCGCCTTCGGACCAGACGCCGGTCATCACGCTGATCCGAAATTTCAGCCGGTCAGCGATGGACGGAATCTTCTTGATATCCAGAACTCCGGCGAAGTAGCCTTCACTGATTGGTTTTGCCAGTGTACGCACCGGCTGTATCCACTCGGCCACGGCATCGCGATAGGCCCCGCCCTTCATGGCCATGGTCATGCACACCGTGAACGTCGCGAATGGCTT
>JADZBY010000328.1 GCA_020851855.1 Anaerolineae bacterium | reverse complement strand
TATCACGTTTGGCTTCTTCGAGACGCAGCTTGGCGTGGTGATGTTGGCCGCAACGCCGCGCGGCCTGTGTGCGCTCTCGCTGTGCGGGCAATCGCCCACGCCCGACATCCTGGCCGGGCGCGTCGCCGAGTTGCACCAGCGCTATCCGCAGGCGTCCTTTGACGAAGAGCCGGCAGACTTGCAGGCGTACGCCGACCAGCTCGTCGCGTTCCTCGAAGCGCGCGCCGATTCGTTCCGCCCGCAGGTGGACATCCTAGAGGGCACGACGTTCCAGCGCGAAGTATGGGCCACGTTGCAGACGATCAAGCCGGGCGAGACGCTCTCGTACACCGAACTGGCCGCACGTGTGGGCCGCCCACGCGCCGTACGCGCCGTGGCCAGCGCTTGCGCCCAGAACATGCTGGCCATCGCCATCCCCTGCCACCGGGTGGTGCACCAGGATGGCTCGCTGGCCGGTTATCGCTGGGGAGTCGAGTGGAAGCGCCGTCTGCTCGACCTGGAAGCGCAGCTCGTGAGGCGCGCGTAGCCTACCGGTCTCACGCCTTCCAGGCCGAAACCAGGGTGGCGACCGGCTCCAGCGCGAGCACAGCGGCGTTATCGGGCATGTCCACCGCCTGAATGCCGCTCTCGCCTGGAGTCGCCATCGTCGGCACGTGCGGGACCACCGCGCTGACCTGGCAGTCGTATACCCGCCCGACCTCGGCGCGCACTTCGTTCACCTCGTAGGACCCGGCCACGCTGTTGACGACGATGGTGATGTGCGGCATCTCCACACGCCGCGCCAGATCGACCAGCACGCCCGTGCCCTGGTAGTCCTGGCGGTCCAGCGACATGACGGCGACCATGATGTCGCACACGACGAGCAGCGGCAGCGTGCCCGCATCCAGGCCGCCGCGCGCGTCCACGACCACGGCGTCCAGTTTTAGCGCCGACAATAGCTCGTCCACGCCCTCGCGAAAGCGCTCCGGGTCAAAATCCGCTTCCAACAGATCTTTCTGGCGGTGCGTTGGGCTGGCGGCGGGCACAAGGTACAGCGCGCCGCGCGGAAATGCGCCCAGGCGGCTGGTCATGTCGTGCGCGGCGTCCTTCAGGTTCGGTTTGCCGAGCAGGTAATCGCTCAGGGAGTGAGCCAGCGCCTCTTCGGACAGGCCCAGGCGCTCGTGCAGGTCCGGGTGCTCAAAATTGGCGTCGAGCAGGCCGACGCGCGCGCCGCGCATGGCCAGCATGGCGGCGAGATTGAGCGCCACTGTCGTTTTGCCTGTGCCGCTGCGAAAAGAGTTGACGCAGATGACGCTCGCCACGGGATGCCTTCCTTGAAATGCGAGTGGCCGCCGGTGGGCCTCACAAAATCCAGTATACGCCAGATCAGGCGAAGTTGCCGCATGAAACCGCCGGGAAACTGCTCACGCCCGCAACAGCCCGCCGTCTGCGCCGACCGCCTGCCCGGTCAGCGCCGCCGCCAGATCGCTGCACAGAAAGGCGATCACGGCGGCGACGGCGTCGGCAGAGGCGCCGCTCTCGTCGCCATCCGGGCAGACGGCGTTCACGCGGACCTTTGCCGGGGCGAGGGCGTGCGCCGCTTCGCGGGTCATGGCCACCAGCCCGGCTTTGCTGGCCACATAGGGCGCGTGATCGGGCAGGTTACGCGCCGGGCCGTACACGCTGGCCACGTTCACAATCGCGCCGCCGCCTTCATCGGCCATCACACGCCCGGCAAGCTGGGTCATAAAGAACGCGCCGGTCAGGTTCACCTCAAGGATGCGCCGCCAGTCGTACTCGTCAATCTTGAGAAACGGGGTCGCCTTGCTCACGCCCGCCGCGTTGACCAGGATGTGCAGGCGCGTGTACCGCTCCCGCGTCGTCTCGATGAGCGCCGCCGCCTGGAAACGATTGGAGATGTCCGCCGCCCAGCCGAATGCCTCACCGCCTGCACGGCGGATCGTCTCTGCAACGGTTTCGGCGCGATCCGGGTTGATGTCGTTGACGGCCACCGCCGCGCCGGCCTGCGCCAGCGTCACCGCCGCCGCCCGCCCGATGCCCTCGCCCGCGCCGGTCACGATAGCCACTTTTCCATGAAAATCCAGTGAAAATTCCACCTTTGCGCACCTTTACCAGCGTCCATCCGAATCCCGTGACGCCCGTCAGGACGCGGATTGTACCCCTGAAACGGCCCACAGGGCGCAGACTTGAATTGGCCGGGCAAATCATAGAGAATGGGAGCATGGGCACAACGCGACCGGCGCGAGTGCAGCGTGTTCCGGTTGCGGGCAGAAGGGACGTGGGAACGTGGCAGCTTCCGTCAAACGCGGCTACGTCGTTTTCCGGCTGTGGGACGAGAAACAGGGCTTAAGCGAGGCAACCTGGAATTTCCACTCGCTCGACGAGCTGTACGGCCTGTGTTTGCAGTCCGGCTCGGCCCTGCTCGTGGATCGGATCGTCATCGAAGGCAGCGACGACGAGGAAACGCCCAAGTCGCTCACGCTTATCTTCCAGTCCATCAGCGCCGGGATGCACCTGCAAGACTACCCGGGGCAGCTTTGATTCCCTCTCCCTGATGGAGTTCAGGCCATTGGGCCGCCCCTACACCACCGCCGCGTGTAGGGGCGCGTCGCGACGCGCCCGTCATGACTTCGCACGGCGAATATGGCCCGGACCTCACCCCCGACCCCTCTCCATGCCTACCGCCCCCGACTACCCATTGAACGCAAGCGTTCGATGGGAACCCGGTCGGGGACCCCGGCAGGCATAGAGAGGGGAGATCGCCGGCCCTACCGCCGCGCCGTTCCCCCTCTCTACGCGGTACGCCGCGTGGAGAGGGGGCCAGGGGGTGAGGTTCATAACATCTCTAACCCTCAACCCCCGTGAACGGGGTGTGGGCGGGACTCGTGCTTACTGCGCCGCCTCAAAAACCAGCGTCGATGCGCCATCCACGCTGGTGATCGTCAGCCGGTTGCCGTCAATCTGGTACGTCCCGCCGGACTGTAGCGCCGTCAGGTAGTCGCTTTCCTGCTGCATGACCGCCATTGGCTCACAGGCGCGCAGCGTGGAGATCAACTGCCCAAAGGTGAGCTGCTGGCCCGACGCCTCGTATGCGCCGCCGTAGGTGTTGCAGCCGGCATTGCCCGCCACGTTGCCACCGGCAAGGAATTGCAGCGTCACGGGCTGGGCCGACGCCACGGCGTTCTGCCCACCCAGGCTGACCAGATTCCAGTTCGTGCCTTCCAGTTCCGGCGTTGCGCCGCCGCCGCTCGCCATGTTCTCACCTTCCAGCGTGATCGTGCCGACGAAGCGCTCCACCACGCTCAAACTGGGCGTGAACGCTTCCGGCCCGGCCTGATCAAGCGTCGTCACGCTTTCCGACAGGTATTGCTCGAACGTGGCCGTGAAGGTGTCGTAGTCAAAATCGGCGGGCAGCTCCGAAGGGAACAAGCCCGTCTGGAGCGGCACGCTGACCGCCAGGTAGCGCCCGTCGTCGGTGAGCGCCTGGAGCGTGTAGCGAAAGTCATTGGCCATGAAGGGCGACACGTCCTGCCGGTACACGGTCAGGTAACGCACGCCGCGCCAGCCTGCGCCTTCGATGTAGGCGGGCTGACCGCGAATCACCTGCGCGGCGGGCACAACGGGCAAGAACGGCAGGTTACGCGAGCCGTCCGTAACCACGGCCAGGTAGTCGGTCAGGTCCGGGCGCTCGTCCAGGATGCCGCGAAGCGCGTCAAATTCGGTCTGGTAGAACGGATAGCGGGCGAACTCGCTCGTGGTGAAGATCCACACGTTCGGCGCGTCAAATGCGCCGCCTTCGACGCCCTGCCGGTTGATCAGGGTGAAGCGCAGGTGACCCGGCAGCGGCCCACCCGGCCCTTCGAGTTCCGGCGGCTCCGGCGGCACGACTTCTGCGATCACGCCGTAGGCCAGCGACGGGTCAAATTCGAACGAGACGCCGTTATACGAGACGCGGTTGGCCCCGCTGTCCTGCGCGGCGGCGGGCATGAGGCCGACCGGCATCGCGACGACGGCAAAGACGAGTAACAGCATCATCCGTGCTTTCACAGTACCACTCTCCTCGATATTCCAATCCAAGAGACACAGACGATTGTAGAGGAACACGGGTTCCTGCGCGAGAGGGCACGCGGGCAGGCAGGCCGTGATTCTCCCCTGGCCCTGAGCGAAAGGGGCAGGGGTGAGGGTTCTCTGAATGCCTCTGCGATGTGCAATGCCTCTGCGATGTGCCGGGCCAGCGCGCGGACCGCTACTCGCCGCGCATCTTGCGCTCCACGCGCGCCCAGTAGCGGTCCAGGTCGATGATAAAGCGCGTGTGCGTGCCTTCCCCAATCAGGTCGCGCTCGTCCCAGGCCTGCACCCTGAACGTGATCTGCCGCCCCTCGACCGCCGTGATCTCAGCCCGCGCCCGCACCTTCTGGCCAAGCGGCGTCGCCGCCAGATGCCGCACGTGAATCTCGATCCCAACGCTGGCCTGTCCGGCGGGCAGCAGCGGGTCGATGGCCGCCACCGCCGCGCCTTCCATGAGCGCGATCATAGCCGGGGTGGCAAACACGCGCACGCCGCCGCTGCCCAGGTGGCGCGCGCTGTGTTCCTCAGAGGCCGTCAGGGTCGTCTCGCCGGTCAGGCCCGGCTCAATCGCGGGGTGGGCCATGTGTCTCACGCTCTCCTGTGTAGAAAGAAGTCCTGCCGCACGGCACGCCGGGTAGTATATATCGCGCCGCGCTGCGCTTCCACGGGTGTGAGGTATAGTCATAGTCGCGATGGAACGAGCGCCGCAGAACGGCAGGAGCGCCGATGGCCGATCACGATCAGTCGGATACGACACGCTGGCAGGACCCGAATTTCCTGCTCCAGAACCAGTACCAGAACGCGGGCAACCTGAGCGCCCGGAATGACCTGCACGTGCGTTTCAGCACGAACGCTTACGGCTGGCGGCGTTGGATTTTCGACCAGATCGGGGCGCTGACCCTTCCCGCCGACGCACACGTGCTGGAGCTTGGCGCGGGTCCGGGCTGGTTGTGGAAGGACAACGCGGCGCGCGCGCCAAAGGGCTGGCAGGTGGTGATCAGCGATGCGTCGCCGGGCATGGTCGACGCTGCGCGAAACAATCTCGCGGAGACTGGTCTTCCCGCCCGCTTCGAGGTCGTGGACATCCAGCGCATCCCCTTCGACGCCGCATCCTTCGATCTGGTCATGGCGCACCACATGCTCTATCACGTGCCGGATTTGCCCGCCGCGCTGGCCGAAGTGCGGCGCGTTCTGAAGCCGGGTGGGCATTTCCTGGCCGCCACGAACGGCGAAGATCACCTGCGCGAGCTTCGCGAACTCATGCTGCACGTCGGCTGGCCGGGTATGACGACGCCGACGTTCAACCTGGAGAATGGCGGCGGGATACTCTCGCCCTATTTCGAGACGGTGGCAGTCGAACGCTATGGCGACGGCCTGCACATCACCGAAGCGGAGCCGGTGGTCAATTACGCGCTATCGACCATTGGCGCAACCCATGCCGACCCGGACAGCGTGGCGAGATTCCGGGCGCTGGTGGAGCGCATCCTGAGCGACGA
Organism: Anaerolineae bacterium; assembly: GCA_020851855.1. Classification (GTDB taxonomy): domain Bacteria; phylum Chloroflexota; class Anaerolineae; order Aggregatilineales; family UBA2796; genus JADZBY01. Next base: position 4,337 of record JADZBY010000328.1, on the reverse strand, counting down.
GGGCGCTCTCCGCGTGCGCAAAGCTACCGGCCTGTTCATCGCGCGCCGGGAGTAGGCGATGAACGCGGGCAGTGCGCGCAGCGGGCAGCGGCGACTCTGGATGCTGGTCGGATTCCTCGCGCTCGGCCTGGCGCTGGCGCTGCTTCTGACGGGCGTCAGCCGGACCGAAGCGAGTCTGAGCGCCGGGCGGTTCGTGGCGAATCTGCAGGCCGGGCGTGGGCTGGTCTTCGGCCTTGTTGGGCCGGATGTCACCACGTATCCACTGGCCGCGCTGGCAAACGCCACGCCCATGGCCGCGCCGCTCGCCGGTCTGGCCATTGGCGCGGCGGCCTGGCTGCTCGTGGGGCTGGCGGGCGGCCAAGTGGTCGCGGGATTGGCGCTGATCGGCGCATTCTTCGTCCAGCCGTCGCCCGCAATTGCCCTCATGCTGGCGCTGGCCGCCCTTGACTGCGCCCGCCTGGCGCGCTGGTGGGCGGCGGGCGCGCTGATTGGGCTGGCGATTCTGGCCGCACCGCAGGCGATCATCCCCGCCCTGCTGCTGCTGGCGCTCGCCTACCGGGGGCCGGGCGCGGTGTGGCGCTACGCGCTGCCCGCCGCGTTCATCCCGGCGCTGGCGATGGGCGCATTGCTGGCCTGGACGGGCGCGCGGGCCATCGTGGCGCTTGATCCGGGCGGCTGGATGCCGGCGCTGGCCGCGCTGGCCGGCTTCGCGCTGCTCTGGGCGTTGCGGCGCGGGGCGAAGTTGCCCGCCACGACCGCCCTGCTGGTCGCCTGGAGCGCGGTAGAAGCGCTGATCGCGCTGGTGACCGGCAGCGCGCCGAGCGCCGCCTTTGCGCCGGGCGCGATTCTGGCGGCGTTATCACTTGCGCAACGCACAGCGACGCCAAACGTACGAGCGCGGGCCGTCATCGCCGTGCTGCTGATCGCCGCCATCGCCGCCGATGCGCTGCTCAGCGTGGGCGGCGTTTTACAGCCCGTGTCCAGCGCCGTCACCGGCGCAGATATCGAGGTCGGCCAATGGATCGCCGCCAATGCGCCGCCCGATGCCACAGTGGCGACCGACCGGATCGGCGTGCTGGCGCAGGTCGCGGCGCGCCCGGCCCACGATCTGAGCGGCAGGTTTGGCGGCGCGCCGCCCGATCCGTCTTTCATCGCCCGCGACGCGCCGTTCCTGGTGGTCGATCACCCCGATTTGCCAGGGCGCGGCTACCTTGAGCCGGGGCTGAGCGCCTTCTACGCGCCGGTCCTGAACGCCGGGCTGCTGGCGGTCTACCAGCGCACCCTGCCCGCCCCGCCGCTGAACGATCATGCGGTGGACGTGAATTTCAGCGCCGCGCTGGGCCGTGACGATCTGCGGCTGGTGGGCGTGGGCATTGCGGATACACTCCGTCCGGGCGAACTGGCGCGCGTGCGGCTGGATTGGCGGCTTGCCTACGCGCCGGGCTTCGACGTCCAGATCAAGCTCGACCTGCTGACGCCCGACTTCGCAGGCCTGGGCGGCGTAACCGATACGCTGCCGCCGGATCGCTGGCGCGCCGGGGCGGTGAGCACCTATCACGCTTTCGTGGTGAGTCCGGACGCTGCGCCGGGAGCCGCTTCGTTGTACATCAACGTCGGTATTCGCGCCGCGACGATGGGCATCGTCAAGATCGCGGACGTGCAGATCGCCGCCGGGGAATGAGGGTTTCTGCGGTAAAATCGGCTCCGGGCGCGGTGCACGAGAAAGGGCGGCGGCGTGGCCAACAACGCGGCAACGGGCAAATCGGACGCTGGCGAGGGGCGCTGGTGCTCGCTCGTCTCACTGGCGGCAGGCGAGCAGCTGTTTGGCACGGCGACGCGCGTCACGGCCTGGTTTGTGCTCGAAGATGACCACACCTTCGGGGCCGAAGCGCTGGCCGACAGCGCGCTGCCCGATGCGGTGAAGGCGCACCTGAATGCGGCGGCCAAAGCCGTTCCCGGCAGCCGGGTGCAGCTCATCCGCCAGCCCGGACGTGCAGCGAAATCCGGTGCGGCGCGGGCGTTTTTTGTAGCCGTGCCGGGCGCGCTGTACCGTTTTGCCCTGGATGATGTGATGAACGTGACCGCACTGGACCTGCAAGCCATCGTGAGCCACGATCCGCGCTTCGGGCCGAACCGCGTCACGGACACACTCTGGCTGGTGTGCGTCAACGGCAAGCGCGACCGGTGCTGCGCCAAGCTCGGCGCGCCGCTGTACGACGCCCTGCGTCGTGAGGCAGGCGCGTCCATCTGGCAAACGTCGCACATCGGTGGGCATCGTTTTGCCGCTACGCTGGCGATGCTGCCGCACGGGCTGATGTACGGGCGCGTGCCGTCCAACGAGGCCGGGGCGCTTGTCCGGGAACACGCCGCGCGGCGCATCGCGCTTGACTTCTACCGGGGATGCTCCTATGATGACGAACCGGTGCAGGCCGCCGACTATTACCTGCGGCGAGAGACGGGCATACTGAGCCTCGACGGGCTGACCTGCCGTTCGGCAATCCGGCAGGACGATGGCTTCTGGCGCGTGCAGTTCGAGGCCGCCGAACGGCCCGGCGCGTGCTTTGAGGTCGTGGTAGAGCCAGCGCCCTCGGCTTTTCAGATCGCCAAGAGTTGTGCGGATGCGGCCCTTGCCCCGGTCACGCAGCACCGCCTTGTCGAGCTGCGCCCGCCGGGGTGAATGCGGTTCGCGGCGCGGCCTGTCGTGGGTGTACTGGAACCGGTGAAGCAACGAAACGGAGAAACGTGCATGTATTCCACACGCTGTACCCATTGCCAGCAGATCATCACCCTGAAAGGTGAAGAAATCCAGGCGGCGATCAACGAGGCGGAAGCGGCAGGGCGGCCCCACTACGAGATGAGATGCCCACGCTGCCGGAAGCCGGTCAAGATACAGGTCAAGATGCTCCGGCTGAAGCTGCCGCGCGAAATCCCCGAGTCGCTGGACGGGCGCGCGGCGGGCGAAGGTCAGGGCGAAGGTCAGGGCGAAGGTCAGGGCGAAGAGCAAGCCGCCGAGCCGACCGAAGAATCTGCCGAGACGGGGACGCGCCGCAGCAAACGTCGTGGTTAATTCGTCCCACTCGCCATCGGCGGGGCGGCTCCGGGCCAGCACGACGGTGCACCTGGCCAGTCTCGGCCACACGGCCCTGACATCGCCCGCCGCCCGGCTCGATCACGTCCGCCTGATCGATGACGCGCTGGATTTGCTGGAAGGCGAGCCAGCCTTCCGCCAGTTCACGATGGTGGGCGGCGCGGCGGCGCTGGAGAGCTATCTCAGCCTGCGCCCGGAGCACTACGAGCGCGTCGAGCGCGCGGTGCGCCACCGCCGCCTGATCGCCGGGCCGTGGTACGTGGACCCGGTCCGGCCCTTTCCCGACCCCGAGATCACGCTGCGCAACCTGCACCTGGGAACCTGGACGTGCCGCATCTTCGGGCGAGCCGCGTCGGCGGCTTACCTGCCCGGCGGCGCGCCCGCCGATTTGCCCGCCTACCTGCCGCAACTGCTGCGCGGCTTTGGCATCGACGCGCTGATCGTGGACGCCGCCGAGGGCGAGCCGCTGGAAGGATACCTTGCCGGGGATGACGGGACGCGCATCGCGTTTGGCTCGGCGCTCACGCTGCCCGACGACGGCGGTCTGGCCGCGCTGCGGCTCCGTTATGGCGACAATCCGAGCCGGAGCGCGCTGGTCATCCGCCCGTGGACGCTGGACGCGCCGCGCGACCGGCGGCTGGCGTTTGTGCAAGGCTTGGGGCGCATCGCCGGGCTGGCGCAGGATGAAATCGTGCACAGCAGCCCAGAAGGTTACGCCTGGGCGCTGCGCTGGCTGGAGAGTTCCCCCACGCCGCCGCCCACCATCACGCCGCGCGGCGCGGCGGCGACGCCCGCATCGCTCGCCCGCACCGCCCGGCTGCTGGTCGAGGCGGCAGAACCGCTGGCGGCGCGCGCCGAAGACAGACCGCCCAGGCCGGACGAGCCGTTCATCCGCCGCCCGCAGGCCATTCTACGCCGGGCCTGGTTATCCCTTCTGCACGGGCTGGCGGTCGTCGGGGAAAACGTCGCCGAGGGCGAACGGCTGGCGCGTGAAGCCGATGGTCTGGCGCGGGTGCTGGTGGCCAGGCTGGGCGGCGCTCCGGATTTCGGCGCGCAGTTTGAGGCCGTGGTGACTGCGAGCGACGGTTTCCGTATCCTGGCCGCGAAACTGCCCGAAGACCCCGCCCGGCGTGGGCTGGTGGTGCGCGGCCTGAATCCCGGCGATGGGCCGGCGCAGGTCGCCGTGCGGCCCTGGCGGCGTTTCGCGCTGGCGCACGTGCTCGGCCTGGACGAAACCCCGACCGGCGGC
>JADZBY010000327.1 GCA_020851855.1 Anaerolineae bacterium | reverse complement strand
TCGGGCCGCTGCTGTTCCTGGGCGATAACAACCTGTTCCAGCCCACGGTCATCCTCTCCAACGTCTGGAAAGAGGGCGGCTGGGCGACGATCATCTATCTGGCAGCGCTCACATCCATCGACCTGGAGTTGTACGAGGCGTCGGCTATCGACGGGGCGAACCGCTGGAAGCAGACGTTGCACATCACCCTGCCCGGCATCCTGCCCACCGTGTTGCTCATCGGCGCGCTGAACCTGGGCAACGTGCTCAACGCCGGGTTCGAGCAAATCCTGGCCCTCTATAACCCGGTGGTATATCCCACCGGCGACATCCTCGACACGTGGGTCTATCGCACCGGCCTGGTGGCGGCCAATTACAGCCTGGCGACGGCAGTTGGCCTGCTCAAGTCCGTCGTCGGCCTGCTATTGACGGGCGTGGCGTTCTGGGGAATCCGGCGCTTCACCCAGTACCGCGTGTTCTGAGAAGCGAGTGTGTGGAATGGTCCAGAGTAAAACGCCCGGCGCACTCTTCGTCCGCGCCGGAATCTATCTGGTGGTCGGGATATTCGGCGTGTTGTGTATCCTGCCCATGATCCACGTGCTGGCCGTCTCGCTGAGCGACCGCGCTTCCAGCGGCGGCGGGCTGGTCGGCTTCTGGCCCGTCGGCCCGAACGTCGAGGCCTACAAGCAGGTGCTCGGCTCCCCGGAATTTATGCACTCGCTGGGCATCACCATCCAGCGCACGGTCCTCGGCACGGCGCTCAACATGCTCATCACCGTGCTGGTGGCCTATCCGCTGTCCAAGACCGGGCGCGAGTGGCGCGGGCGCAATGTTTTCATGGGCCTCACGGTGTTCGCCATGTTGTTCAGCGGCGGCCTGATCCCGCTCTTTCTCACCGTGGTCAAGCTCAAGCTGCTGTACTCGATCTGGGCGCTGATCCTGCCCGGCATCCTGCCCATCTGGAACGTGATCCTGCTCATGAACTTCTTCCGCGAGATCCCGCGCGAACTGGAAGAGGCCGCGTTTGTGGACGGCGCGACGCACTGGCAGATTTTGTTCCGCGTGTACCTGCCGCTCTCGCTGCCCGCGCTGGCCACGCTTACTCTGTTTGCGGCGGTCGCGCACTGGAACTCGTGGTTCGACGGGATGATCTATATGCAGCAGGCCGACGCGCCGCTGCAGACCTTCCTGCGCATGGTGGTCATCGAAAACGACGCGGCCCGCCTGATCCGCGATCCGGGGCAGGTCGTGCAGTTTTCGAACCGCTCGCTGCGCGCCGCCCAGATCATCATCACCATCCTGCCTATCGTGGCGCTCTATCCCTTCCTGCAACGCTATTTTATCGCCGGGATTCGCCTCGGCGCGGTGAAAGGCTGACCTCATCATGCAAGCCGGCCTGCGTTTCGGCGTGAACTACACGCCCTCTCAAAGCTGGTGGTATTGCTGGCTGGACTGGGACCGCCGCAGCATCGAAGCGGACCTGCGGGCTGTGGCGCGGCTCGGCATGGACCATATCCGCATCCACTGCCTGTGGCCGTATTTCCAGCCCGAAGTGAACCACATCAGCGCCACAGCGCTCAGCCGCCTGGAAGCCATGCTCGACATCGCCGGCAATTGTGGCCTGGACGTTCAGGTCACGGTCCTCAACGGCTGGCTGAGTGGCTTTACCTTCCGCCCGGTCTGGCAGCGCGACCGGAATATGTTCACCGACCCGGACATGATCGAGGCCGAAAAGCGCCTGTTCAGCGCGCTGGCGGAGCGCATCGGCGGCCATCCACACTTCCTGGGTTTCGACCTGGGCAACGAACTGGGCGTGCTCCAGTTCTACAACGGCGAGTCGGTGACGGTGGCCGAGGCGGACGACTGGCAGATGGCCCTGTTCGCCCACTGCGAGACGGTCGCGCCGGGCAAGATGCACGTGAACGGCGTCGATCACGTGCACTGGTTCCGCAACGCCGGGTTTTCACGGGCGGCGCTGGCCAGCCTGGGAACGCTCACATCCGTCCACGCCTGGATCGGCTTCACCGGATTCCTGGACCGTTACGGCGCGTTCTCCAACGCCAGCCTGGGGTTGGCCGAGTACAGCATCGAGCTGGCCAAAGCCTATCACTGCGACCCGCAGCGCCGCGTGTGGGTGCAGGAATTTGGCGCACAGACCGCCTGGATGGACGAGGCGCGCTTCCCGGAGTTTGCAGAGCAGACCATCCGGCGGGCGGCCACATGCGGCGGCCTGTGGGGCCTGACATGGTGGAGTTCGCACGATCTGCCGCGCCATTTCCGGGGCTTTGATCCCGGCGAGTACATCAACGGCCTGCTCAGCCCGGAGAACAGCGTGAAGCCGGTCGGCGCGCGCGTGGCCGAGTTGATCGCGGAGTTCCGGAGCAAGCCGCCGGAGACGCTCTCCCGCCCGATGGCGCTGGTCCTGCCCGATACGCTGATCGATGCCACCGGGCAAGGCGTGTGGCGGCTGGCGGATGCCTTTGCCAGGGCGCTGAATGCGGGCATTCACCCGGCTATCGTGCTGGAAAGCCGCAGCAAAGACGCCGCCCACCTGCGGGCGCGCGGCATCGAAGCGCTGATGACGATTGATTGACCGGCGGACCCTCACCCCCAACCCCTCTCCCTCATGGAGAGGGGTGCGGAAATGCAACGACGTGTCTGCAAACCTCATGGAGAGGTATGCGGAAATGGAACAGCGTCGGGCTTTCTCCCCTCTCTCCCCGAGGGAGAGAGGGCCAGGGGAGTGAGGGTAAAGCAAAAAAACACTATCTGATGAACGACACGCGCAAGGAGTCACGGCACGCAATGTCCCCACACTTTGAAGCGACATGGCAATCGCTCTCAAATTACCCGGCGGCGCAGTGGTTTCGAGACGGCAAACTCGGCATCTTCATTCACTGGGGCGTGTACAGCGTGCCTGCCTTCGCCGACGAATGGTATCCACGCCGCATGTACGTGCAGGGCACACGCGAGTTTGAGCACCATGTGAAGACTTATGGGCCGCACGCGCAGTTCGGCTACAAGGACTTCATCCCCATGTTCCGCGCCGAACGCTTTGATCCGGCGGCGTGGGCCAAGCTCTTTCGCGAGGCGGGCGCGCGTTACGTCGTGCCCGTGGCCGAACACCACGACGGTTTCGCCATGTACGACAGCGCGCTCTCGGACTGGACGGCGGCGAAGATGGGGCCGAGGCGCGACGTGATCGGGGAACTGGCGGCGGCGGTGCGCCAGCAAGGGCTGGTCTTTGGCCTGTCCAGCCACCGCGCCGAGCACTGGTGGTTCTTCGATGGCGGCACGACGTTCGACTCGGACGTGTGCGATCCCCGGTTCGCGGGCTTGTACGGTCCGGCGCACCGCGCCTCACCGCTGAACGACACGCCCGAATGGGAGAGCCTCGACTGGCAGCCGCGCCCGGATGGCAAGTTCCTCGAAGACTGGCTGGCGCGCTGTAGCGAACTGGTGGACAAGTACCAGCCGCAGATGGTCTACTTTGACTGGTGGATTCAGCAGACGGTATTCGAGCCATACCGCCAGCGCTTCGCCGCGTACTACTATAACCGGGCGCGCGACTGGGACACCGGGCGGCAGGGCGTCGCCATCAGCTACAAACACCGCGCCTTCCCCGAAAGCGCCGCCGTGTTCGATGTGGAGCGCGGCCAACTCACCGATATCCGCGCGCGCCCGTGGCAGACCTGCACGTCCGTCTCGAACTCGTCGTGGGGCTACATCGCGCACCATGACTACAAAAGCGCGCGCTCGATCCTGCACGACCTGATCGACATCGTCAGCAAGAACGGCTCGCTGCTCCTGAACATCGGCCCACGCCCGGATGGCACTATCCCCGACGCCGAGCAGGCCATCCTGCGCGAGATCGGGCGCTGGCTGGCGGTGAACGGCGAGGCCATCTACGGCACGCGGCCCTGGCGCACCTTTGGCGAAGGCCCGACCGAGGTGTTGGGCGGCGGCTTCACCGATACGAAGCGCGCTGCCTTCACCGCGCGGGACATCCGCTTCACGTACAAGGACGATACGCTGTACGCCATCGCGCTTGGCGAGCCAAAGGGCGACGTGCACATCCGGAGCCTGTGCGCGGGCGCGGTCAATGTGGGCGAGGTGCGCCAGCTTGGCGCGGATGGGCCGATCACGTGGCGGCAGGACGCCGACGGCCTGCGCCTGACGCCCGCGCCGGTCGCTCCGGGCGCGCACGCCGTGGCGTTCGCCATGCGGGTGAGCGGCTAGAGCCTCACCCCCTGCCCCCTCTCCACGCGGAGTACCGCGTAGAGAGGGGACGGCGCGGCGTGGCGCAGGTAAACTCCCCTCTCTACGGCTGCTGGGGTGGCAGGCGTGGAGAGGGGTTGGGGGTGAGGCAAGGGCAATATCCGACGCTCGGAGCGAAAGATAGCCTCTCGCGCGCCTTCTTACGCTCATTCTTCCGGGCCGGGCAGCCGCGGGGCCGGATCGAGCCGTACCAGCGACGGGCGGCCCGCGACAAGGTGCTGGTAGCTGCTCCAGCGGAAATCGCCGGGCGTCTCCGCGAGCCGCGCCTGGACCGGCGCACAGTGGATCATGTCGATGACGCCCGGCACGTCGCACGACTCGACGGGGCGGCTCCAATGGTGCGCCGCCCACAATTCGTGCGGCAGTGTGCTGTCTGCCAGCCGCAGCGCCTGCGCCGCCCGGCTCCGCATATCACGCATCAGCCGGTCAAAAAGCCCCGCCGTCACATCTGCGGGCCGCGCGCCCGTTCCACGCCGCCCCTGCGCCAGCACGTGGTCTTCGATGGTCTGCGCCGTGACCTGTACCAGCCATTGAAACTGCGTGGGCAGGATGCAGTACGCGGCGACGCGCAACCCGAAGCGGTCGCGCACGGCGTTCATGGTCGCCTGGATGGCCGTGATCGGCTGATGCCCGACGAGGAACGGGCTTTTGCCTGCCGTGAATTGCGTCAGGTGATGCCAGCTGCCGGGCAGAATGCGCGCCGGTTCGGTTTTCGCCATCGTCGCACTCCGAGGATGTCGTATGCCGCGCCGTGCGGGCACGCAGGGAGCGTCCGCGCCCGCACCGATTGTACCACGCCGGGCGTTTCTCCCCACCACCGCTATAATCTGGACGTTCGCTGTGTAATTCCAGGCGTTTCCGGAGCGTTCAGGGAGAGCATGATGGCTGATTACCCATCTCTATCCGATTTTGCAGGCACGACCCTGCTCAACCACGAGGGCAAACCCGTCTCGCTGGCCGATTTTGTCGGCAAGCGCACGTTGATTTTCTTTTACCCAAAGGCCGCCACGCCCGGCTGCACGGTGCAGGCCTGCGGCTTCCGCGAGGCGTTCCCGCGCATCGACGCCGCCGGGGCGACGGTTATCGGCATCAGCCCCGACCAGCCCAAAGCCCTTGCCGCGTGGCGCGAGAAAGAGAACCTGCCGTACATGCTGCTCAGCGACCCGGATCACCAGGTTGCGGAGAAGTTCGGCGCGTGGGGAGAAAAGGTCAACTACGGCAAGAAGTACATGGGCATCCTGCGCAGCCACTTCGTCTTTGGCGACGATGGGAAGGTGGAAGCCGCCGAGGTCAAGGTCAGCCCGGAAGATAGCGTGAAGAAGGGCGTCGCGTCGCTGGTCGGCGAGAAGTAGGGAAGCCGGGGCGGGGATCGCGGCGCCGCGGCGGATCGCGTCGCCCGGACCTGAAGGTCCAGGCTGAAGCTACGAAGCCCTGTGGGCTGAAGGCATGCGCCAGCCCGCCAGGGCTTTGTACATTCAGCCCGGTCGCGAATGGATTCCCGCTAACAGGCACGGATCGCGTCGCCCGGACCTGAAGGTCCAGGCTGAAGCTACGAAGCCCTGCGGGCTGAAGGCATGCGCCAGCCCGTCAGGGCTTTGTACATTCAGCCCGGTCGCTTCAGCGCCGGGCGCGCCAGACGATGCGCATCAATATGTGCACGTCCATCAGTATCGCGCGCCCCAGCTGGCCGTCCGCGTTGCCTCACGGGAAGCTCAGGAAGTTCATGCGCGTCCACTGAAGCGGGTCCACCTGCACGCCGCCGACGAATAGCTCCCAGTGCAGGTGCGGCCCGGTAGAACGGCCCGTCGCGCCGACCGTGCCGATGATCTGACCGGCCTTGACCGCCTCGCCAGCGCGCACGCTGATCGTATCCTGGTGCCAGTAGCCGGTGAAGATGCCCCAGCCGTGATCGATGATCGTGGCGTTGCCGCGCACGTTGAGCGTCTCGGCCAGCACGACGACGCCCGCCGCCGGGGCATAAATCGCTGCGCCGGGCGCTCCGGCAAAGTCCGCGCCGGCGTGCACACGGTTGAAGCCTTCGCCGTTGTACGAGCGGCGCGTGCCAAACTGGGACGTGACCGGCGCGGGGCATGGCAAGCCCATCGGGCCGCTGAAGTAGCGCGACGGCGACACGAGACTCACGATCTGGTTCACGCGCTGCTCTTCCGGCTCGGTGATGGCGCTGTCCAACAGATCGGTCTGGTTGCTGGCCAGCGTGATCGTCTCCGA
>JADZBY010000326.1 GCA_020851855.1 Anaerolineae bacterium | reverse complement strand
GCGTGTGGCCGCGCTGCTTCAGTTCGCTCTGCAACTCGACGTAGTTGTAAATCTCGCCGTTGAAGACGATCTGCACGCTGCCATCTTCGTTGGCGATGGGCTGGTCGCCGCCTTCCAGATCGATGATGCTCAGGCGGCGCATGCCCAGCCCGACCGGCCCGGAAACGAAAAAGCCGTCGCCGTCCGGGCCGCGGTGCCGGATCGTCTCGGCCATCGCACGCACGCGCGCCGCCTCGATGGACGGCGCGCCGCGCTGGCTGCTTAACTCAATTGCCCCGACAATGCCGCACACAGGCCCTCTTACGCCCTCGTCTCATGTCCCACATCGTACATCACATGCCGAACTCCGCGCCCGGCGTCGGCCACTCGATATCCGGCCCAAAATCGGGCATGGGAACCTCGAAGTCCGGGATGTCGAAGTCCGGGGCCGTCGTCGGGCCGTTGAACATGCCCAGCGCGCCCGCGATGATCCCGGCCAGGATCAGGCCGACGATGACGCTGGCCAGCCCCTTCCAGAAGCTGAACTCGTGAACGCGCCCGGCCAGCCAGCCCTGAACGATGGTCCCACCGAAGAGGGTGAGCATCAGCCCCAATCCGCCGATCATGAGCAGCGTCTCGAAGGCGCTGGGCGAGTTCGACGCCAGCCCGACGACCATCAGGCCCAGCGACAGCGCGATCAGGGTGTAAAACGCAATCTGGTAGTTGATCATCACCCGCGCGAAGCGCAGGAAGCTGCCCGCACCGCCCATCAGATTCCCGGTGATGTACACGATCATCACGTTGAAAAACGTGGCGAAGGCGGTCACGAACGAACCCTTCAGGATGTCCGGCAAGAGCGCCTGCAAACTCATGCCCTCGAACAGCATTTGCATATCCGCCGGAGTGATGTCCGCCGACAATCCCTGGAACAGCATGGGCAGGAGCGTCTGCATGATGATGACCGTGCCGTAGACGGTCGCCACGTTGAACAGGGCGATGATCACGAACAGGATCACCACGGCGATGAGCATGTCGATCAGCTCCGGATCGTAGCTCTTCGCTTTGGGTTTGGCCGCTTCCGGCTCGCTGCTCTTCTGCAGGATGGTATTGACGGCCTCTTTGCCTGTGCCGCCGACCAGCGCCACGGCCAGATTGACCGCCGCCGACTCGGTGCGCAGTTCCGGATTGAGCCGGAACGCTTTGGCCAGGAAGACGACGGCGTTTGCATCGTCGTTTCGCGTCTTGTAGGCGTACGCCGTGCGCAGGTCGCGGGCGGCGCGCTCTTTGTTCTGCGGGCTGACCGCCTTATCGACCTTGTCCGCGCCATTGGCCGCGTGCGCCGGCTCGGATTTCTTCGCGCCCGTGGCCGGAGACGCGCTCTCCGGCGGGGCGGCGCTCGTCGCACCCACCGCACCGGCCCCGGCCACTGCGCCGCCGCCTGGCGTGGTGTAACTGGCCAGGATGCTGGGCAGATTGCCGGGCGGCGGTTCGTCCTCGCCGATGCCGGCCAGCGGATCGTCGTCATCCGGCGTGAAGGGCGGCGTCGCCGTGACCTCGCCCGCGCCGCGCACGGGCATCGCGCCGGGCCGGGTGTACGCGGCCAGGATGTCCGGGATATTGCTCGGCGGCGGCCCGGCAGGCGTGGTTGGCGCAGCGATTGACGGCGGCGCGGACGGCGCAACCGGCTGTGCGGCGGCCTGCCCACCTTGCTGCACCTTCTGGATGTGCCGCCCGGCTTTGGCTGCCAGATCGCGCAGCGCCGGGTCGGCGTCCGTCTTGTAGACCTGCGCCAGGTATTTCAGGGCGCGCGAATCGCCCAGCTTGCCGAAGCCGATGATCGCCTCGCGCCGTTTGGCCGGGTCGGCGCTCTGCACCAGCGCCACATACTGATCAAACATGGATTCTCCTCGGCTTCAGCACTTGTCCGCCCTCTCTCAGCCGAACATCGATCCGCGAAACAGGCCCAGCCAGCCGCCCAGCGCCGCCGATGCGAAAAAACCGACGACGACGACGACTCCGCCCTTGATCAGGTCCAACTCGTGCGCCCGCGCGGCGGCATACGCTTCCATGATCAACACCCAGGCCGCGCCGATGAATGCCCAGCCCAGGTGAATCTGCACCATGTACTCATCCGCGCCGCCCGTCGGGACGAAAATGGCGAAGCGGACAAAGAGCATCATCGTGGCGATGACCAGGAAGACCAAAATCTGCACGGCGAGCAGCGTGGAGATGAAGCGCATGGGCGATCCGGTCCCGCCCGCGAACGCGCCGACGAAAAACGTGACGATGACGAAGAAGATGACTGCCACGAGCGACATGAGCGCAATGGGCAGGCCGCGCCCCAGCGAGTCGAGCGTGATCAGGCGCAGCACGTCGGGCAGGATGAAGTCCGGGTTGGGCGCATCCAGGGAATAACGCACGCGGTAGGAATACACGTACAGGAAGTAGAGCAAGGTCAGCATCAGCAGCGGCAGTTCGGCGGCGATGATCGCGGCGCGCTGGCCAAATTCCTGGGCAAAGCGCAGCCCCTTGCGCTCCCGTTCCTCAAAGTCGCCCGCCTCGATGCGCCGCAGCAGCGCCGCCATCGCCTGTTTGGGCGGCATCTGGAACAGGTCAGCGGCCAGGTTGCGTGCGGAGTCATTCCCGGCCATGCCCGGATCAAGCTGCACGGCTCTGGCCAGCGCGGCGGCGGCTTCTTCGGGCGAATGGAGTGTGGCAAAGCCGAAGGCCTGCCGCAATTCTCCCTGCGCCGACTTCCGTCGTGCGGGGCCAACCAGCGCCTTTTTCGCAGTTGCGCTCGCCTCATCATCCGGTTCGGGAGCCGGCCCATCGGCGGCCAGCGCCCACGAAGGCTGAAAGGGCAACGGCTGGATGTCCCCTGCGCCGCTCTTTCTCCCCTCTCCCTCTGGAAGAGGGGCTGGGGGTGAGGGCGTTTCGCGGCGCGCCAGACCGTCCGGCCTGCCGTCCAGCGCCCATGCCGGCCACATACTCCCGCCGCCTTGACTCCCCTCTCCATGAGGGAGAGGGGCTGGGGGTGAGGGTTTCTGCCTCGCCTTCTGAATCTGCTGCCCGGCTTTGAGCGCCAGATCGCGCAATCCCACATCGGGATCGGTGCGGATCACGTAGCCGAGCGCAGACAGGGCAGCAGGATCGCCGGATTTGGCCAAAGCGAGGATGGCGGCGCG
>JADZBY010000325.1 GCA_020851855.1 Anaerolineae bacterium | reverse complement strand
CCCCGCACGCCCGGTGGAGGTACGCTGTGAGCAAGGGACGCATCCTGGTAGTGGAAGACGACTTCGACATCTCCAACATGCTGCGCATCTACTTCAGCGGGCAGGGGTACGAAGTCCAGGTCGCGCCACGCGGCGGCGACGCGCTGACTCTGACGCGCCGCCAACTTCCCCAGTTGATCGTGCTCGACATCATGCTGCCGGATATGGACGGCTACACGGTGTGCCGCGAGCTGCGCCAGACCACGCGCACCAGCCACATCCCGATCATCTTCCTGACCCAGCGCGACGAGCGTTCGGACCGGATCGCGGGCCTGGAACTCGGCGCGGACGATTACATCACCAAGCCCTTTGACATCGAAGAGCTGAAGCTGCGCGTCAAGAACGCCATCGAGCGCACCGACCGCGAGAAGAGTATGGACCCGCGCTCGAACCTGCCCAGCAGCCGCCTGATCGAGGACCAATTGCGCTTGCTCATGCGCGCCTCGGCCACCTGGTCCTACATGGACATCAAGATCAACCAGTTCGATGCCTTCCAGGAAGTGTACGGCATGTTGGCCTGCACGGAATTGCTGCGCTTCGCGGCGCTCGTGCTCACCGAAGTGGTGGACGAGTTCGGCTCGCCGGATGACTTCATCGGCCACGCCGGCAACGACAACTTCGTGATCATCACGTATTCGACGAAAGCGCAGCAGATGCGCGACCGGCTGGTCGAGCGCTTTGACGAGGAAGTCAAGCAGCATTATTCGTTCATCGACCGGGAGCGCGGGCACATCATGCTCGAAAACGGCGAGACGCGGCCCCTGATGACGTTGGGCATCGGCGTGGTGTCCAACGCGACGCAGCGCTTTGCCGATATCCGCGAGATCACAGAGTTGGCCGCCGAAGCGCGCCGCAAACCGGCGGGTGCGCCAACCGAGCCGGTGGATACGACGTGGTAAAGGGGAAGGCACGGCGACGAATGAGCGCAATGCAATCGTCGCCCTGCCTCAGACGCTGTTATGTGCTTCTGGCCTCACCCCCTGGCCCCTCTCCACGCGGAGCACCGCGTAGAGAGGGGGAAGGCGCGGCAAAGGGCGGGCAGGCTCCCCTCTCTACGACTGTCGGGGCCGCCTCTGGGGTGGCAGTCGTGGAGAGGGGCCGGGGGTGAGGGTTTGCAGACACACTCTAGTACATTCACTTGGTGAGGATTCAGGGTCGTTTCCCCCACCCTAACCCCTCCCCCATGAAGAGGGAGGGGCTAAGAGAGCCGGTTTTCCCTTCCCTTCTTGATGGGGGAAGGGCGGGGTTAGGGGGAGTTCTTTCCAAGTTGTGGTACTAGAACCTGACCCAGGGAACCGGGCGCCGAATATGTGGGAATTGTGACATGGGCTACGTATTCCTTCTGGCCATCGTCGGCATCAGCTTATTCGGCGCGGTGTACTTGCTGGCGCGCTTGCGCAAGGAAAACGAGCGCTTCGTCGAGACGCTGCCGGAGTCCATCGTCCAGGTGAACCTGCTCGACAACGACGACGCGATCATCGTCGCCGAAGGGCGCGGGCGGCTGGTCTTCGCCAATCCCAAAGCGCGCACCTGGTTCGGCATGAACGGCGGCGAGCCGGACCTCGAATTGCTCGCGGACTCGGTGCAGCCCGCCGATACCTTCCTCGAATTGTTCAGCACCGAAGGGCAGGCATCCTTCCGCATCGGCGCGCGCCGCGTCGAGGCCACATCCCACTACATCCCCCGGCCCGACCAGCCGCAGATGGTCATCGTCATGCGCGAACTGGTCGCGGCCAGCCACACGCCCAATATGCTCGATCCGGTCAAGGCGATGACCGTCGCCAGCGAGATCGGCGAGATCATCAGCGCCAACTACCGCCTTGACGAGATGCTCGACGCGATCCTGACCGCCATCAATACGGCCATCCCGTACGACGTGGGCGAAGTGACGCTCTGGGACGAGGACCTGCAGATTCTACGCTCCAAAGGCCGCGTCGGAGAGAGCGCCTATTTTGAGCAATTCGACAGCACCGACGGCGTCTACCACCTTGACGACAGCTATAGCGGCTGGATCGCGCGCTACCGCCAGCCGTTGCTGATCGCCGATGCCCGGCTGCGGCTGGATGTGCGGCCCAAGCTCAACGAGTACCCGTTCCAGTCCTTCATCGGCGTGCCGCTCATCGTCGGGGATCGTTTCATCGGCACGCTGGAACTGGGCAGCCGCAGCCGCGTGGCCTTCGACCACGAAGACATGGCGCTCCTGCAGGGTGTGGCCGGCCCGACCGCCGTCGCCATCGAAAACTCGCGCCTGTACGATACGCAGAGCGAGCGCGTGGCCGAATTGAGCGGCCTGCAACAGATCGCGCAGGTGATGAGCCTGGTGCGCGACCGGCGGCAGATGTACGCGCAACTGACCGACCGCATCGCCGCGCTGATGAACGTCGAGATGTGCGGCCTGCTGCTCTACGACCCGGACCAGGACGCGCTGGTCGGCCAGCCGCCGTTTGCGGGCGTGCCGGATGCCATCGTGGCCATGTATCACATCCCGGTCACGCCGGGCACGGTCCAGCGCTCGCTGTACGATTCCGGCGAGTGGTGGTATTCGAACAACGTGCGCGCCGACGATCTGGTGCAACAAACCGGCCTGCTGAGCCTTGCCGAAGCCGTTGGCGTGCGCACCACCGCGCTGGTGAGTATGCGGGTTGGCACGCGCAGTTTTGGCGTGGTCCAGGTCGCCAACAAACGCGACGGGAGCGGCTTCAGCGAAAACGACCTGCGTCTGCTGACGGTGTTCGCCTCTCAGGTGGCCATCGTCGTGGAGAATGCGCGGCTTTACGAAGAAGAGCAGAGCCGCGAGGGCGAATTGTCCGGTTTGCAGGAGATCAGCCGGGCTATCGGCTCCTTGCAGGACGTGGACGCGCTCTACAGCCAGATGAACGAGCGCATTGCCAAGCTGATGAACGCCCAGATGTGCGGCATCCTGCTCTACGACGAGAAAGCAGGCGAGCTGGTCAGCCGTCCGCCCTTCTACGGCGTCGATCCGGAGTTGGTGCGGCACTACCAGATCGGGCTGGTCCCCGGCACGAGCTTCAGCCGCATCTTCCACGAAGACGACTTCTGGATCAGCAACGAGTTGCGCTCCGACCCGATCCTGCGGGAGAGCGGGCTGGACAAACTGGCCATGCTCGTCGGCGTGCGCCAGACGATGATGGTCCCGCTGATCCTGGGTGGGCGGCGGCTGGGCGTGGTGCAGGTGTCGAACCGGCTGGACGGGCGCGATTTTGTCGAGGTTGACGCGCGCGTGCTGACGGTGTACGCCGCGCAGGCCGCCGTGATCATCGACAACGCGCGGCTCCAGCTTGAAAGCCGCCTGCTGGCCGACCAGGCGGAGAGTCTGCAACGCATTGGCGAGGTCGTCTCGCAAGGGCTGTCGCTGGACGCCACGATCCAGGAAGTGGTGGGCGAAACCAGCCGGATGCTGGATGCCGATATCTGCGCGGTGGGCTTGCTGGACGAGCGCAGCGGCGAATTGTACATCCGCCCGGAGTGGACGATTGGCCTGGACGACCTGAAAGAGCCGTACGTCATCGACACGTTCGCGCCCGGCTCGCAGAGCAGCGTCGTGGTGTCGCGCCGCCCGTTCATGAGCAATAACCTGCGCGCCGACCCACGTCTGATGCCCGTCCTGCGCGCGCTGATCGAGCGATTTAACTTCAACGTGATGCTCCAGGTCCCGCTGGTCATCAGCGAGCGCGGCATCGGGGAATTGACCATCGCGCGGCGCACCGATTACCCGTTTGAGCCGGACGACCTGCGCAAGGCGGAAGCCATCGCCGGGCAGATGGCGGCGGCGGTGGACCGCCACCGGCTGTACCAGGCCACCGATGCGGATGTGCGCGCCCGCATCCTGGAACTGGACGCCATCACGCGCATCAGCGCCGAACTGAACCGCACCACAGAATTTGGCCGAATCCTGGAAGTCATCCGCGACGAGGCCGAGAATACGACGCGCGCCGCCGACGCCAGCATTGCCCTGTTGCGCCCGCAAAACGAGTGGGCGAACCCGGCCACGCCGGAGATCGAGCGCCGCATCGGCATGAGCAGCCTTCAGGGCGAACTGGTGGGCATCGAGCGGCGCGCGCTCTATCAGAAGTCCGTGGTGACCGTTGCGGACTATGGCGAGGCGGAATTTGACCCGCAACCGCCCGATGCGCGCACGGCCATCGCCGCGCCGGTGGCGTTTGGTGAGCAGATCGTGGGCGTGTTGCACATCTATTCGCGCTCGTCGGGCGCGTTCACGCTCCAGACTCAGGACTTCCTCAAGACGCTGGTCAACCAGATCGCCATCGCCTATGGCAACGAGGCGCGTTACCGGGAGCAACTGGACCGCGCCGACCTGCTGACGCAGCGCAACGACCAGCTGACGCAAATTTTTGAACTGGGCCGCATGTTGCGCTCTGGCGAGCCGATTGAGGATGTGCTGGAAGCCGTCGCGCATGGCATCAGCGATACGGTCGGCTTCAACGTGGTCGTGATCAGCCTGGTGGACCGCGCCGCCGGGGTGAGCCGCCGCGTGGCGCAGTCCGGCCTGCCGCTCAGCGAGTGGGAACAGGCGCGCAAGACCACGCCGTCGCTCGATTTTCTCGAAACGCGCCTGATCCAGCCGCGCTACCAGGTGAGCAGCTCGTATTTCATCCCCGGCGAAGAGCTGCCCGATGTGGCGCAGGAGTCCGCGGAGAGCGCGCCGCTTGGCCGCAGCCCGGCAAGCCTGCTCCGCCCGGCGAGCGGCCCGCGCGCGTGGCAGCCGGAAGACGTGCTCGTCGTGCCGCTGCTCAGTTCGTCGGGCGAGTTGATCGGCGTGATCAGCGTCGATGCGCCGCGCGATGGCCGCCGCCCGTCCCGCCGCACGATTGAGGCGCTCGAAACCTTCGCCTCGCAGGCCGCGTTTGCCATCGAAAACTTTCAACTGGTGCAGGCCTACCAGAGTCAGGCCGTGGCGGCGACGCGCGAGCGCGACCGGCTGGAACAGATGCACCTGGTCGCCAGCGAGATTCAGCGCGCGCCGGATATTCCCTCGCGCCTGCAAGTGGTCGCCGACGGCATCCACGCCGCCGGGTGGGGCCGGGTGGCCATCACGCTGCGCGGCCCCGAATTTGAGCCTGCCGAGTTGATCACGGCGGGGTTCGGTCGGGACGAAGCCGCCCGGCTGCGGGCCAGCCTGCTGTCCGGCGTCGTCTGGCGCGAGCGCCTGGCCGACCCGGAGTTCCGCCGTTACCGTATCGGCCAGGCCTATTACGTCCGGCACAGCGACCCGCTGGTGACGGAAAACAAGCTCATGGCCGGCATCGAGACCCCCGCCAGCGACGAGCCGGCCACACCCGACCGCTGGCATCCGCTCGACACGCTGTACCTGCCGCTCTACGGCCTGGATCAGAGCCGTCTGGTGGGCATCATCGCCATGGATTCGCCGCAGGACGGCAAGCCGCCCAGCGAAGCGGAGCTACGGCCTATCGAGCTTTTCGCGGCGCAGGCGGCCTTCGCCATCGAAAATACGCGCCTGTACCAGGGCAT
>JADZBY010000324.1 GCA_020851855.1 Anaerolineae bacterium | reverse complement strand
CTGACCTGGGCTTTGAAATTGTGGCCGAGCCGTGGTATCACAAAGGCAAGGCGCTGGCCGACTACTCGGCGGGCCGGCGTATGGCCGCCGATGTGCCCGGCTCTGCGCTCAATTTCATGGGCGAGATGCAGATGGTCCGCTCCACGCTGCTCCCGCAGGAGATGGACCGGCTGCGCGAGGCGGGCAAGCTGGCGGCGGCGGCCATGGCCGAGGCCGCCTTCCAGACGCGCCCCGGCGATACGGAGCACCGGCTTGCGGCGCGGCTCGGCGCGGCGACGCGGGCGCGCGGCGGCACGCCGGTGGTGGTGCTGGTGGCCAGCGACGAGCGCATCTTCACGTACCGCCACCCGCTGCCCACGGCGAAAGCGGTGGAAAAATACGCCATGCTCGTGCTGTGCTTCCGCTACGAGGGGCTGGTCGTCGCCCTGACGCGCCTCGTGCACTTCGGACCAATCCCGGACGAGGTGCAGCGCAAGATGATGGCCTGCGCGCGCGTCGATGCGCGCCTGATCCTGGGCACGCTGCCGGGCCGCACGCTGGGCGATATGTGGGAACTGGCCCGGCGCGCCTATGCCGACGAGGGCTTCCCGGAAGCCATCGAAGAGCACCACCAGGGCGGCAGCGCCGGATACCAGCCGCGCGAGATACTGGCCACGCCGGGCGATCCGACGCCCATCGCCGTGAACCAGGCGTTTGGCTGGAATCCGTCGATCAAGGGCGTCAAATCGGAAGATGGGCTGCTGCTCGGCCCCGGCGGGATCGAGGTGGTGTCCAGCCTGCCCACGTGGCCGATGATCAGCGTGAACATCGACGGCCAAACCATCGCCCGCCCGGCCATCTTGCAGTTGTAGGCAAATCCTCACGCCCTCGGGGCGAGAGGAATGAAAACGCAGTCCCCGTCTTGTGATCTCCCTGGCTGATGGCCAGGGCGGCGTCGCCGGCGCGCCGGTCGCGAGAAAGCACAGGCCTTGTCGTGTGATCTCCCCTCGCCCCGTGGGAGAGGGGCCGGGGGTGAGGGATACTTCTTTTACCAGTGGGTCTTTTTCTACAGGAGAGTCAACCTTGACTGAAGCATTGACGGCGTTGAAGAAGCGCCTCGCGGACATTCTGGCGCTGCAACAGGCAGGCGCGGTGCTCGGTTGGGACCAGCAGACGTACATGCCGCCCGGCGCAACCGAAGCGCGCGCCCGCCAACTGGCCGTGCTGGGCCGCCTGAGCCACGACATGTTCGTGGCCGACGAGATCGGGGCGCTCATCGACAAGGCCGGCGCGGAATTGAACGGCGCTGGTTACGAGAGCGACGACGCCAGCCTGGTTCGCGTCGCCAAGCGCGACTACGAGCAGCAGCGTAAGTTGCCCTCGGAATTTGTCGAAGAGATGACGCGCCTGACGACGCTTGCCTACGACGTGTGGGCCAGGGCGCGCGCCAATAACGACTTCAAAGGCTTTGCGCCCCTGCTCGAACAGATCATGGACCTGAAGCGGCAGGAAGCAGCCTATCGCGGCGGCGGTGCGCACCCCTACGACGCGCTGATCGACACCTACGAGCCGGGTACGAAGACCGCCGACGTAGCCGCCATGTTCGCCGACCTGCGCCGCGAGCTGGTCCCGCTGGTCGCCGCCATCCGCGAGCGCCTGGATCGCGTTGACGATGCCCCGCTGCACCAGGACTTCGACCCGGCCAAACAGCGCGCCTTTGCCGAGATGGTCATCCAGCGCTTCGGCTTCGATTTCAACCGTGGCCGCCAGGACCCGACCGTCCATCCCTTCTGCACGAGCTTCTCGCGCGATGACGTGCGCATCACCACGCGCTTTGACCCGAAATGGCTGAACCCGGCGCTGTTCGGCACGCTACACGAGACGGGCCACGGCCTGTACGAGCAGGGCAGCGGCGAAGCGCTGGAAGGCACTGTCCTGAGCGGCGGCACGTCGCTGGGCGTGCACGAGAGCCAGTCGCGCCTGTGGGAAAACATCGTGGGCCGCAGCCGTGGATTCTGGAGCTGCTTCTACCCGCAGTTGCAGGAAACCTTCCCGGCGCAGTTGGGCAACGTCAGCCTGGACGCCTTCTACCGCGCCATCAACAAGGTGTCGCCGTCCTTCATCCGCGTCGAGGCCGACGAGGTGACGTACAACCTGCACATCATGATTCGCTTCGAGATCGAGACGGATCTGCTGGCCGGCAAGGTGAAGGTGGCCGATCTGCCGGAGTTGTGGAATACGAAGTACCAGGAGTACCTGGGCATCACGCCGCCCACGGACACGCTCGGCGTACTCCAGGACGTGCACTGGTCCAGCGGGCTGGTGGGCTACTTCCCGACGTACTCGATGGGCAACTTGCTCTCGGCTCAGCTTTACGAGAAGGCCGTCGCAGCGCACCCGTCCATCCCGGACGACATGGCGCGCGGTGAATTTGGCCTGCTCTTGAACTGGATGCGCGAGAATATCCACCAGTACGGGCGCAAGTTCGAGCCGAAGGAGCTGATCGAGCGCGCGACGGGCGAGCCGATGCAGGCGCGCTCGTACATGAAGTACCTCAAGGCCAAGTACGGCGAGATCTACGGCGTCTGAGCCGCGATTCGCCGTTCATGTAAACCCTCACCCCTGGCCCCTCACCCTCATGGCGAGGGGAGTTCGCCGCCCCTGCCGCCGCGCCATTCCCCCTCTCTACGCGGTGCTCCGCGTGGAGAGGGGGCCAGGGGGTGAGGGTTTTATCCCGTGCAGCTCGCTTCCCAGGCGGCGGGCTGGCGTGGGATGTCCGCGTTGCCGAGCGCGCCGGCGATGCGGATGTCGGCGCAGGCCCGCGTATCGTCCTTCATCTGGTGGAAGAGCAGCGCGCGTTCGTAGTAGAAGTCGGCATCCTGCGGATCAAGCGCAATGGCCGAGTCCAGGTCCTGGATCGCCGCGCTGTACTGCCCCTGCTCGCTGAAGAGCACCGCGCGCTGGAAAAACGCATCGGCCAGCGCCGGATCGTGGTCGATGGCGCTGGCCAGATCGTCAAAGGCCGCGTCCGTGTTTTCCAACGCGATGTGCACGTAGGCGCGATTCAGGTACGCCAGCGCGTAATCCGGATTGATGCGCAGCGCGCGGTTCAGGTCGCTGAGGGCCTCTTGCTCGCGCTCCGTCTCGTGATACTCCGCGCCGCGATTGTTCCACGGGATGGCGGACGAGTCGCCGCCCAGTTCAATAGCCCGCGTGTAATCGGCGATGGCCAGCTCGTGCATTTCCTTCCACGCATACGCCACGCCGCGATTGGTGTAGGCGGCGAAGTCGTCCGGGTAGCGCCGGATCAGCTCGGTCCAGTCCGCGATGCTCTCGTCGTAGCGCTCCAGGTTGGTGTACGAGAGCGCCCGGTAAAACAGCGCGTCGTCGTTCGAGTTATCCTCGGTGAAGATCGCGTCAAAATATGTCAGCGTCGCTTCGGGGTCGCGCTGCGTGGCCTGGAAGTAATCATCCAGCGCCTGGTCGTAGTTGCCCAGCCCTTCATGGGCCATTCCGCGCCAGAACAGGGCTTCGCCGGACTGTGGATCGAGACGAATGGCCTCGTCAAAGTACTGGATGGCCGTCAGATACCTGTCGCGGAAGGTTCCCTCTTCGAAGTTCGGGTCGGCGTAGATGCGGCCCATCGCCAGGCTGGGCAGCGCACTGTCCGGGTCGAGGCTCCGGGCGGCTTCATAATCGGCCAGCGCGTCCGCATACCAGCCCAGGGAATAGTGCGCGTCGCCACGGCCCAGATAGGCGTCGAAGCTCTGCGGATCGAGGATCAAGGCCTGGTTGAAGTACGGGATGGCCTTGTCCGGCGCGTTCATGTGGGTCAGCGCCTTCCCGATGCGGACGTGGGTCAGCGGGTCGCCGGGCGCGTACAGTGCGCCGCGCTCCAGGGCCGCAGTCGCCTCATTTTCGCGGAACTGCTGCGCCAGCGCGACGCCGTGCGCCAGATGGTACTCGCCGTTGGTCGGGTCGCCCTCGACGGCGCGCGCGTAGACCTCGGCGGCGCGCGCATAATCTCCCTGGGCGGCGAGCGCTTCCCCGTAGCCATATTGCACGAGCGGATCGACCGCGTCCAGGTTCAGCCCTGGGTCCGCCTGGGCCAGCGCCATCTCCGCCTCGGCCAGCGCCAGATCGGGGTAACCACGCCGGGCATACAGGATGGCCAGCAGGCTGTGCAGCCGCGCGCTGTCCGGCGCATTTTCCAGGTCGGCCAGCGCGGCGTCCTCGTCGCCCATCCACAGGTACACCAGGGCGCGGCTCAGGCGCGCGTCATCGAGGCTGGGATCCAGCCCCAGCGCCGCGTCCAGGTCCGCGAGCGCCGGTGCAAAGGCGCGCTGCCCGATGAATGTGCGCGCACGCTCCAGGTGACTCTGTGCGCCCTTGCCCTGCAGGGTCGCAGTCGGCGTCGGGGTGGCCGGGATGGGCGTGGGCGTCGCCGTCTGGGTAGGCGTGGCGGTGGGCGGTTCAGGCGTCGGGGTGGGCAGGATACGGAGCAATTGGCCGAAAATCCAGCCTTCCTGCCCGTCCGGGATGCGGACGCGATACCAGCCGTCGGTGGGATTCAGGTCCAGGATGTATACCTGTGTATCGTTTTGCAGATTGCCGATGATGGCGGCGTCCAGGCTCGGCCCGGAGCGCACGTTGGCCGACCCGGCATTCGATGAGATGCTGGCGATGGCCTGGAAGGCGGGCGTCGGCCCCTGAGAGCGCGCCGGGGCGTGTTCACCCAGGAACAGCAGTCCGGCGAGCAAAAGAACGAGCGCAGCAAACAAGATTCCGGTGATTCGCTTCGGGTGGTCCATGATCACTCCTGTGAGGACGCGCCGCGTTGCCACGTCCGGCGGCGGAAAGACTCCTTTGAGCGACGTGCAAAGCCGATGCCCCTATTATTGCAGCACTGGCCCGTTACCGCGATAGCGTGCGGGTGCATTTCAGAGAATAGCCAAGATCACCCTCACCCCCGTCCCCTCTCCCTCATGGCGAGGGGAGTGAAAACACACCGCACTTGCCTTGCTCCTCTCTCGCCCCGTGGGAGAGAGGGGCTGGGGGAGTGAGGGACAAAACGACACCGAGATGGGGACGGATGTCCAGGGCGTGCCCCGATTGCATTTCCCCGGCGGCGGTCGCATAATCCACGAGTTATGACTACGTCTGCGCCTGCGCCGCCCGCTGTGATTCGCCCGGAAGATCTGCCCGCCTGGATGCGTCCCCGGCAGCGCACTGTTGATCACGGGCTGCTGATCGTGCTCGGCCTGTGCCTATTCCTGGCTGCGCCGCTGCTGGCCCGGCCCGGCTTGCCGCGCAATACCGACCTGGAACTGGTCGAGTGGCGCTCGTCACAGGTGGCCGCGCTGGTCCGGGCGGGCGTGCTTTTCTCGCGCTGGTCGCCGGACTGGACGTACGGCTACGGCTCGCCGCTCATGAACTATCTGGCCCCGCTGCCGCACTACGTCGCCGGATTCCACCAGGCCGTCACCGAAGCGCCGCCAGCCGACAGCGTGAAGTTGCTGGTCATCGGCGCGTTCTTTCTGGCCGGGACGGGCATGTACCTGTT
>JADZBY010000323.1 GCA_020851855.1 Anaerolineae bacterium | reverse complement strand
TGTTGGGGCGCGGCGCGACGCGCCCGCGTTGGTGGGGCGTGGCGTGGTACGGTGACGGGTCATGACGGGAAGTGACGGGCGGCTCGCGAGCCGCCCCTACCGGGCGCACGTCCTACCGGCGAGGCGGGTGGTGTAGGGGCGCGTCGCGACGCGCCCGCGTTGTGAGTCGGGTGGCCGGCTTACCAGTCTTTGATGAGCGTGAATGAACCGTACAGCACCGACAGCTCGAAGAGGTCCGTGTACACAATCGAGGCGGCGCGCTGTTCTTCTTCGCCCAGGAACAGGCCCATCAGTTCGGCGCTGCGGTCCTCTTCGCTCGGCTCGCCGTGCACATCCCACTGGATGCTGCTGCACGCTTCAAACAAGAGCTTAAACGGGCGCGGCGGCCCATCTTCGTAGACGCAGTCAATCAGGACCTCGCGCCCCCAGGTGTTGATCTGCACTCCTGAGACGCTCAGCGTGCCCGGCTCCACGCCGAGCAGGTCGAAGATTTCAAGCTGATCCGTGTTCATCAGACTCCATCCCCTCTCTGAGCGCCCCATTTTAACACGGCGGGGAACATGCGGGAGAAAAATCTTCACCCGGACTCCGCTCTTTCGGGGGTAGAAACCGGCGGCGTGAGGCGACCGGACAGCCCAGCGCATGCCGCCCCGCCATTTGGCGGATGTTCAGGGGCCTCAGAAGCACGCATAATGACTCTGTGCAACGTGGGTAAACTGAAAAGGACTGCATCATGAAGAGAGTGCTGATTGCCCTGCTGACCGCCGTGATTCTGCTGGCGCTTGCCCCCGGTGCGCTGGCTGACGGCCCGGGTGCGGGTCGGGCGGGGCGCGCTGAGGTACGTTTCCTTCAGGGCATGATCGATCACCATCAGATGGCGCTGGACATGGCCGGCGACTGCCTGAACAAGGCGGCGACGGAGTCGGTGCGGACGGTCTGCCAGGACATCATCGAGGCCCAGGCGCGCGAGATCGCCGTCATGCGCGGCTGGCTGCTGGTCTGGTATCAGATCGACTACAAGCCGATGCCCATGTCGCACATGATGGAGATGATGGGCATGATGGGCGAAGGTAACATGATGGGCGGCATGCACATGGGCGGCGGCATGATGGGCGGCATGATGGGTGGTATGATGGAAGGCGCTACACCGCAGGCAGGCCACGAAGGGCATCACATGGCGGGCGCGGCGACGCCGATGGGACCGGGCATGATGGGAGAGGTGCAGGCCGACCCGCCGATGATGATGGGTATGATGGCCGGCCTGAGCGTGCTGGAAGGCCGGGAGTACGAGATCGCGTGGCTGGAAGCGATGATCGATCACCACGACGACGCGCTGCACATGTCAAACCGCATCCTGGAGCGCGTCGAGCATGATGATCTGCGCACGATGGCCGAGCAGATTATCGAGGATCAGACTGCCGAGATCGAAGCCATGGAGACGCTGATCACGGAACTGAGCGCGAGCTGAATGATGTCCAGGACCGCGATACGGGTTGTGCTGGCCGATGATCATAGCGTTGTTCGGCGCGGCATCAGGGAGTTCCTGACCGAAGCCGGAGACATTCAGGTGGTGGGCGAGGCCGACAGCGGCGTCCAGGCGCTTGAACTCATCGATCAGCGCCATCCGGATGTGGCGGTGCTCGACGTGCAGATGCCGGGCGGCGGCGGAATCGAGGTCGCCCGGCGTGTGCGAGAGAAGGGCCTGGGCTTGGGCATCCTGATCCTGACGGCCTACGATGATCCGCCCTACATCCGCGCGGCGATTGACGCGGGAGCCAATGGCTACGTGCTCAAGTCGTCTGAGGCAGAGGAGATCGTCGACGCGGTACGGGCCGTCTGCGAGGGCCGCGACGTGCTGGACGCGCGCCTGCCCGTCTCGCCATCGGAGCTGACCGAGGCCATGCTGGCGGCCCAGCTCACCGAGCGTGAGCGCGACGTGTTGTCGCTCGCCGCGCGTGGCCTCACGAACAAAGCCATCGGTTTCCAGCTATCGATCAGCGACCGCACGGTACAGGGCCATCTGGCGAACATCTACGAGAAGCTCGGCGCTGCCAGCCGCACGGAAGCGGTGACGCGCGCCGCCGCGTTGAAGCTCATCGACGCGCCGCACTTCTGAGCGGCTCTGAGCAGCGCGCCGGGATCAGCGCCGGGGCACACTCACGCGGATGCACGTGCCCCTTCCGGGTTCCGAGTCAATGTGGAACTGTGCGCCCATCTGCTCGGCGCGCTCGACCATGCCCAACAAACCGTAATGCGTGGCCTGTGCCAGCGCTTCGGGGCGCGCAGGAACGGTGAAGCCGCGTCCATCATCGGCAACGCTCAACTCCGCGCTGTCACCGTAGACCAGGCGAACCTCTACGCGCGTCGCCGCCGCGTGACGTAGCGCATTCGTCACCGCTTCCTGGGCGATCCGGTACAGGCCTATCTCCTGTTCGGTCGGAAGGCGGTGGGGCGTTCCAGCGGCGGAGAAGGTCAGATGGGGTGGGGAGCCAGCGCCCGCCTGCGCGCACAGCATCTCCAGGGCGGGCGCAAGGCCCAACTCCTCAATGTACGTCGGGCGCATGTCCCGGATCATGTGCCGCAGGCTGGTGATCATGTGATCGACCATCGTGCGCATCTGGTGGAGTTGGGCCGGCGCGGCCTGGGGATCGCGTTCCAGAGCGCGTTGCACCATCTGCCGCCGCTGGTCGAGCGCGATCAGCGATTGCAGCGTGTCGTCGTGCAGCTCGCGCGCGATTCGTTTGCGCTCCTCTTCCTGGCCACGAAGCATCGCGCCGATGTAGCTGTGCATGCCCGCTTGCGCCTGCCGTACACGCTGGGCCATGTGGTTGAGCGTGGTCTGCAACTCACCGATCTCCTGCACACCGCCGACCGGCTGGCGCAGCGCGTCGTAGTTGCCCCATGACAGCGCCGTTGCAGCGCGGCCCAAGCGGCGCAAGGGCGTCACGATGCGCACCATGCCGAACCACAACACGCCGGTCGCCACGAGCATCGCCGGGATGAGGGCCAGCGGCGCGACCAACGACAGCCGCAGCGCCGGGCTGGCCACTTCCGCCCACTGTTCCTGCGTGATGAGCTGCCAGCCCAGTCCGTCCGTCAGGGCGGACACGGTGACCAGATCGTCATGCGCCGCGTCGCCGGCGTGATTCTCCATGCCGCCCACCGAGAGATATGCTGCCAGCGCGGGCACGTCGCGCGCCAGATGCCCGGCGCTTTCGCCCGCCGAATCGAGGATGACGTGCCCGTCGCCATCCACCAGGAACAGGCGAATCTGTGGATCGTCGCGGATGATGCCCAGCGCGCCGGGCACATTCAGGCTATCCAGCGACAGCCCGCCCGAAAGCCGCACCTCGCCGTTCGCGCTGGCCGTGTTCACCACGAGCAGCGCGTCGGACGAGTCGTGCTCGAAGGTCCACGACGCCCCGGCGTTGCGCAGCGCCGCGCTCCAGGGCAGGCCGGGCAGCCACGACGCCGTAATGACGCCGTCGCGGTCGGCCACCATCAGGCCGCCGTCGAAAATGTGGCGCACATCGGGATTGTCGGCCAGCACATGATCGAACGTTGCGCCATCGGCAAGCTGTTCGGCGAGCATTTGGAGCATCATCTGGCGCTGTGCGAAGCGGTCGGCCAGCGTTTCGGCGGCGGCGCGGATGGCGCGCGCGTCGCGCTCGGCCACCAGCGCCCGCATGGCGTGTTCGTGCAGCGAGATGCCGCCGTAGGCGACCAGGATCAACAAGGCGACCATCGGGACGACGATCAGGGCAAAAGACTGGACCGGCAGCGTTCGCACGCGCGAGAGGAGAGGTAGACCGACCACATCAGCCTCGATTGTCTGGCAACCAGGGCGCGGATTTTACCCCGCGCCCTATCAGCAGGTGCGGCGAAAGCGTGTCAGGCCGCATTCAGGTCCAGGCGGCGCAGGAGTTGGGCGTTGAAGGCCACGACCACCGTACTCACCGACATGAACAGCGCACCCACCGCCGGGTCGAGCGTCACGCCGAGCGGCGCGAGGATGCCCATCGCCAGCGGGATAGCAACCACGTTGTAGCCCGTCGCCCAGACGAGATTCTGGATCATCTTGCGGTACGTGGCGCGGCTGAGCCGGACGATCTTCGCGATGTCCAGCGGGTTCGAGCGGACCAGGATGATGCCCGCGCTCTCGATGGCCACGTCCGTGCCCGCGCCGATGGCGATGCCCACGTCCGCCGTGACCAGCGCGGGCGCGTCGTTCACGCCGTCCCCGACCATGGCCACCTTGTCGCCGCCGCGCTGAAGCTCACGCACCTTGTCCGCCTTGTGTTCGGGCAGCACCTGCGCGAAGTACGTGTCGATGTCGAGTTCCTTCGCGACGGCGCGCGCCACCGGCTCGCTGTCGCCGGTCAGCATGGCGACCTTCAGGCCCATGTCGTGAAGCTGGCGGACGGCGGCCCGGCTTTCCTCGCGGATCACGTCCGCGATGGCGAACAGCGCGAGTATCTCCGTCTCGCTGGTCAGGTAGATGACCGATTGTCCCGCCGATTCGGCATCCCGCTTGGCGCTCTCCAGCGCGGGCGGCAGGGCAAGCCCAAGCTGCTCGATCAGACGCGGCCCGCCCACGTAGTACGCCTTGCCCTCGGCCTCTGCCTTGACGCCGCGCCCGGCGAGGCTCTCGAAGCGGCTGACGGAAGCGGGCGCGACGCCGCGATCCTGCGCGAAACGCCGGATGGCCTGTGCGAGCATGTGCTCGCTGTCGCCTTCCAGCCCGGCGGCGATGCGCAGCGCGTCTGTCTCTCCGATTCCCGCCGCAGAGAAGGCCACCACGCCCTGCTCGCCTTTCGTCAGCGTGCCGGTTTTGTCAAAGATGATCGTGTTCAGGTCCTTCGCGCTTTCCAGGGCGATGCGCTGGCGCACCAACAGCCCGTTGCGCGCCGAGAGCGTCGTCGAGATGGCGATCACGAGCGGCACGGCCAATCCCAGCGCGTGCGGGCAGGCGATGACCAGCACGGTGACCATGTTTTTGACCGCTTCGGACACCTGTCCGGTGAGGACCAGCCAGCCGACGAGCGTCAGCGCGCCCGCCGCGATGGCAATGATCGTCAGGTAGAACGCCGCGCGCTGCGCCAGCGTCTGCGCCCGTGACTGGCTCTTCTGAGCATCTTCTACAAGGCGCATGATGCCGGCCAGCGCCGTGCCTTCGCCCACCTGCTCGACCTCGACGCGCAGCGATCCCGACCCGTTTACCGTGCCGGCGATGACGCGCGCGCCCTGCGCCTTGTCCACCGGGCGGCTCTCGCCTGTGATCATCGACTCGTTGACGCTGCTCTCGCCCTGGAAAACCACGCCGTCGGCGGGGATGCTCGCGCCGGGCCGGATCAGTACACGGTTGCCCGCCCGAAGCTGGCTCACGTCGACGGTTTGCGCCTCGCCCGACGGCAGGATGCGCTCGGCGGTGTCCGGCAAGAGCCTCGCCAGTTCGCGCAGCGCGCCCTGCGCCTGCCCGACGCTGCGCAGCTCGATCCAGTGGCCGAGCAGCATCACGGTGATGAGCGTAGCCAGCTCCCAGAAGAAGTCCATCGCGGGCGCTGCGCCGCTCATGCCCACCATCGCGCCCGTCGCAGCGGTCGGGAAGAAGAAGATCGCGATGCTGTACAGATACGCCGCGACGATGGCGACCGAGATCAGCGTCATCATGCCGGGCTGGCGGCGGGTTAGCTCTTGCCGCGCCATGCCCAGGAACGGCAGGCCGCCGTAGAAGAAGATGAACGAGCCGACGACCGGCGCGATCAGGTTGCTGCCGGGGAACTCCGGCATGGTGAAGCCCAGCCACGCCTGCACCATCGGCGAATAGAGCACGACGAGCACCGTCAACGGCAACACGACGAAGAAGCGATTGCGCATCATCGTTGCGTGGCCCTCGTGCATCACACCATGTCCGGCGTGGGCGTCGTGGGCGTGCGCCGTGTGCGCCTCGTGCTCGGCGTGGTGGGCAGGCTCTACAGGTGCTCGGTGCGCCGGCGGCCTCAGCGCTTCGCTGGCGCGGTAATCGGGGTCGTGCGCGGCCTGATGGGCGTGGTCCGCCGGTCGTTCGGGCGCAGCGGGCTTGTGCGTGGCACGATGGTCTTGCTCGTGGTGGGCATGATCCTGCGCGTTGTGTTCGGCCCGCGAGTGGCCGTGATGGGCATGTTCCGCAGCGTTGCTCATGGTTCGTCTCCCCCTGTTCCGTTCCTTCTTGACGCCATTACCGATACTGTGGTCGATGAGCACTCCCTGACAGACTGCTACCGATTACTTTGTCTGGTGATCGGATGGGTGTCCGGTTGAATATCTTTCACGTCCGCGGGAAGAATAGGCCAAATGGCGGGGATGCCATCACGAAGCGTGCTCTTTGGCGTGTGCTGGAGAAGCGGGCGCGTCGCGACGCGCCCCTACACGTTATGGCATTGTGGGGGATTATGGCGTTGTAGGGGATTATGGCGTTGTAGGGGCGGCTCGCGAGCCGCCCAGTATCTACGCCAAGTCTTCAAACTCCATTACACAGAGGGTCGAACTCACACCGCTATTGGGCCGAGTCACAGGAATCCGGGCGCGTGAATGGTCCGCTCGTCATGCGCCGGGATGAGGACGTGTGGAAGGAACTCCCCCCTAACCCTGCCCTCCCCCCCATAAAGAGGGGAAGGGAAAAACCGGCTTTCTTAGCCCCTCCCTCTTCATGGGGAAGGGGTTGGGGTGGGGGAAACGACGCTGAATCCTCACCAGAATGAGGCACTTAGCTCTCCGCGCCCAGCCGTGCGCCGTACTGCTTCTTGAAATACTGCATGTACTCGCCGGTCTTGATCTTGCGCCACCACCATTCGTTAGTCTGATACCAGCGCACCGTTTCGGCCAGCCGCGCCTCGAAATCCTGCGCAGGCGACCAACCCAGGGCGCGGATTTTGCTCGAATCGAGCGCGTAACGGCGGTCGTGGCCGGGCCGGTCTTCGACATGGCGGATGAGCGTCTCCGGCTTGCCCAGGAGCTGCAAGATCAGGCGCGTCACGTCGATGTTGTGGCGCTCCTGGTCGCCGCCCACGTTGTACACTTCACCCGGCGCGCCCTTGTGCAGCGCCAGATCGACCGCGTCGGCGTGATCGTCCACGTACAGCCAGTCGCGGACCTGCATCCCGTCGCCATACACCGGTAGCGGGCGGTCGTCGATGGCCTCGGTGACGAACAGCGGCAGGACTTTCTCCGGGTACTGGTATGGCCCGAACGTATTGCTGCCCCGCGTGACCGTCGTGTGCAGCCCATAGGTGACGTGGTAGGCGCGCACGAGCAGCTCGCCGCCCGCCTTGCTGGCCGCATAGGGGCTGTTCGGCTCCAGCGGGTCGCCTTCGCGGAATTTGCCTTCGGGGATGCTGCCGTACACCTCGTCCGTGCTGACCTGATGAAAGCGCTTAACGCCCATGGCGCGGGCTGTTTCGAGCAGCACGTACACACCGAACACGTCGGTGCGGATGAAGGCGTCGGGTTCCAGGATGCTGCGGTCGACGTGCGAATCGGCGGCGAAGTTCACGATGGCGTCGATGGATTCCTGCTCGATGATGGCGTGCACCGTCTCACGGTCGGCAATATCGCCCTGGTAAAAGCGGTACTGCGGCGAGTTCTGGACCGGTTTCAGGTTGTCCAGGTTGCCCGCATAGGTCAGCTTGTCGAGCACGATGTAGCGTTCGTCGGGGCGGCGCGCGATCATGTTCCGCACGTAGGCGCTGCCGATGAATCCCGCCCCGCCAGTGACCAGGATGTTCTTCATGTCCCACCTTTCCAATACGTCCCTCACCCCCGGCCCCTCTCCCAGGGGGAGAGGGGAGAGCACCACCACGACGCTGTGTGTTTTTCTCTCCCCTCTCGCCATGAGGGAGAGAGGCCGGATTGTATCCCTCACCCCCGGCCCCTCTCCCAGGGGGAGAGGGGAGAGCACCACCACGACGCTGTGTGTTTTTCTCTCCCTTTTCGCCTTGAGGGAGAGAGACAGGATTGTATCCCTCACCCCCGGCCCCTCTCCCAGGGGGAGAGGGGAGAGCGCCGCCACGACGCTGTGTTTTCTTCTCCCCTCTCGCCATGAGGGAGAGAGGCCGGATTGTATCCCTCACCCCCGGCCCCTCTCCCAGGGGGAGAGGGGAGAGCACCACCACGACGCTGTGTGTTTTTCTCTCCCT
>JADZBY010000322.1 GCA_020851855.1 Anaerolineae bacterium | reverse complement strand
CGGGTTCTCGTCGCGCGAGATGGTCTGAAGGCGACCGGTATCATCGACATGGCGCACGGCGGCCAGACGCTCACGCCATTCGGGCCTGATCTTGTAGACGTGCAACATGAATGGAGATGGGTGGCTGTATTCGAAAATCTCATCCTGACGTTCGGCCAGCACCACAGGCGCAAACGGGCGGAACCACTCACGACGTTTGATGCGTGCGTTGAGCACATCCTTCATGTTGCTCAGTCCCGGATGCGCGAGAATGGAGCGGTTCCCCAGCGCACGCGGCCCCCATTCCATGCGCCCCTGGAACCAGCCGACGACGTTACCCTTCTCAATCTCATCCGTTGTCGCGCTCAGCAATTCGTCGCGCGAAAGCTCCCGGTAGCTGACCTTCACGCGGTCGAGAGCGGCCCTCATTTGCTCAGCGCTGAACTCCGGGCCAAGATAGGCGTTCTGCATGACGAAGCGCTGCTTCTCGCGCAGGATCGACTGGCTCACGTACAGCGCTGCGCCCAGCGAGAGGCCCTCATCGCCTGCCGCCGGCTGAATGACCGTGTGGCGGAATGGAGTCAGCGCAAACAGCTTGCCATTGGCAACGCTGTTCAGGACTGCACCGCCCGCCATCGAAATGCGCTCGGTCGGCGCGATCCGATGCAGCGCATTCAGCACATGCATGTAGACTTCTTCAAAGACCTGTTGCACGCTGTAGGCCATGTCCATATCACGTTGGGTGATCTCGCTGTAGGGGATGCGCGGCTGGCCGAATTTCTCGACCACGTGATCTGAATACTGCCGCAGAATCTCCATCTCGCCCTTGTCGTTCACCTCTACGCCCTGGTTGGCCCCAAACGGCATGAAGTAGATCGGATTGAGTTCAAATCCGTCCTCATCCATCGACACCATGTCGCGGAATGTATCCAGATAGGCCGGCTGACCGTAGGGCGCAAGACCCATCACCTTTCCTTCATCGCCGTACTTGCCGTAGCCAATGAACTGGCAGACCATCGAATACAGCGAGCCGAGAGAATGGGGAATATAGATGCGCCGCCGGACCTCGATATCCTGGCCCTTGCATTCCGCAAGCATACACGTCACGAAGTCGCCCGATCCATCCATGCTGAAGCCGGCGGAATGCTCCCACGGCGACATGAAGTAGGCGCTGGCGATATGGGCCAGGTGATGTTCGACGTTGACCTGTTCGAAGCGCAGGTCATTGGGATTGGCCCCACATTCCTTGACCAGGAGCGCCTTCAAGTTGCCCAATGCGGAGCGCGCCGTGTGAATGCGCGCCAGGTTGAGCAACTTGCTCGGATTGCGAATGATAAATTCCAGCTTCTTGTTCAGGTTGGAGCTTGCGTCGCGGCCCAGCGTGACGTAATCGATGTCCTTGAACTGGACGCCGGCCATCGCCATGACGGTCTGAATGCTCTGGCGCGGAAATCCTGCGTAATACTTGATTCGGTTGAGGCGCTCTTCGGCGACCGCGGCGACGGGAATGCCATCGATGACAAGCGCCGCTGATGAACCAGCATGGTGCGTATTGATACCCAGGATTACAGCCATTATGGGAAAACCTCGCTCCGGTCGGTCATGAACATACGGTGCGCACGCGGACATGGGACAGGCGCGCTGTCGCCGTGGCAGACCCCCACGAACACGCTGGCGTTTGTGGAGACATGCTGACTGTCTCGCAAAGAAACAGTGTCATCTCTTCAATCGGCGGGGTGTCGCAGAGGTCTGTGGTGTGACCAATGTCCTCACTCAGGGTTGGCAGACAAAACAGACGGCGTCCCGTCGGCTTGAATAGTAACTTGGTTGGGCAGGCGTTGCCATGAGTCAGTTACGGGCCAGGGTGCGCGCGTCAAAGCGTCCTCACCCCCGACCCCTCTCCATGTCCGTCACCCCAGACCACCCATTGAACGCTTGCGTTCAATGGGAACCCGGTCGGGGACCCCGACGGCATGGAGAGGGGAGATCGACTGCCGCACTGGCGTGCTTTCCCCCTCTCTACGCGGTACTCCGCGTGGAGAGGGGGCCAGGGGGTGAGGCGTTTCCCCTCTTGCACCCCGTCACGTTTTTATGATCACCGGCTACGAATCCGCGCCAGTTGCGACTCATTCGCGATTGTGAAAGTTGTCGCAAAAGGGGAAGAAAAGCGGCTCCCCGGATGACGATCATCACTACACAGCCCTAATCCGCCCGTCTATGATTAACCTGAGGAACGCCCGGTGGACATTTTCCAGGAGGCGGAGTTGGTTATTGCACTTTCGGCAGCCGGAGCAGTCGTGTGCGCCCTGATGGCCATGCAGACGGCACGCCTGCTACTTTCGGCGCTGTGGCTGGCCTGCTGTAGCGCGCTGGTCGCCACCTTGCTCTTTCAGCTGAACGCGCCGGAAGTGGCCGTCATCGAGCTGAGCGTGGGCGCGGGCTTGGTGACGGTCCTTTTCGTTTTTGCCGTGGGCATCGCCGGGGAAGGCAAACTTGGCGGGCGGCGCTCGTTGCCAATCGGACTGGCGGCGGGCTTCGCGCTGATCGCTGTCATGCTGATCGGGTGGCTGCTCTTGCCTGCGCCCGTGCCCGTCGCCGTCGCGCCGGACGCGCTGACGCTCGGCTTCACTGCGGCGTTGTGGGAACAGCGGGCGCTGGACGTCGTGGTCCAACTGGCGCTGATCTTCTCCGGCGTGCTGGGTGTGCTGGGCTTGCTGGCCGACCACCTGCCTGCGCCAAAGGAGAGCGTGATGGAAGCGCTTGAAACGCCCCTCGGCAGCGCGAACGGGCACAATGGTCATGACGGGCACAACGGCAGGGCTATCGCCGCGCCCGGTGAAGTGATCGACATGCCGCTGGAGAAGGAGCCGGTCTGATGTTCGACTCGCCGCTTTCTATCGCCCTGGTGGGCGTATTGGGCCTGTT
>JADZBY010000321.1 GCA_020851855.1 Anaerolineae bacterium | reverse complement strand
TATCCATCTCATTATACAACGCGACAGGCGGCCCCGAACAGGCATGGCGACGGTGATTTCCCACGCGCGAAAATGGTGAGGTTCAGCACTTGCGCCATTTTTCAGTCTGGCCAACAATGAAACCACCGTCCAGGCGTGCTCTCGCGCCTGGGAAAGATTTTTTCAGTTATTGGAGGCTTATGATCATGCCCCTCAGCCAGTTGGCGAAGTCCATCGCCGAATCCCCGACGCTCCGATTGAACGAAGAGGCCCAGTTGCTGCGCGACAAAGGCGAGCCGGTCATCCACCTCGGCATCGGCGAGCCGAAGAACAAAGCGCCCATCAATGCCGTGCTCAGCTCGGCGGCGAAACTGCGCGGCGGCGACGTGAAGTACGTGCCCACCGACGGCCTGCCCTCGCTCAAGAAAGCCATCATCCGCTACACCGAGGAAAATTACGGGCGGATGGTCGCGCCGGAGAACGTCATCGTGTCCGTGGGCGCAAAACAGTCGCTCTTCAACCTGCTTTTCGCCCTGCTCAACCCGCAGGACGAGGTCATCGTGCTGGCCCCGTACTGGGTCAGTTACCCGGAGATGATCAAGATGGTGTACGGCGTGCCGGTCATCGTCACGCCGGGCGACGGCAGCTTCGTGCCGCGCATGGAAGAGATCGAGCGCGCCGTCAGCCCGTACACCCGCGCCATGATCGTGAACAGCCCGAACAATCCGTCGGGCGTGATGTACCCGCCGGAACTGATCGCGGACCTTGTCGGCTTCTGCGAGCGGCGCGCCATCACCCTGATCATGGACGACATCTATCACAAGCTCGTTTTTGACGGCAAGCAGGCCCCGTCCGCACTGAGCTACACCGACGCCGACATCGAGAGCACGCACGTGGTCATCGTCAACGGCATCTCCAAGCTGTACGGCATGACCGGCTTCCGCATCGGTTGGGTGGTCGCCCGCCGCGAACTGGTCAGCGTTATGACGAACATCCAGGCCCAAACCACGTCCTGCCCGCCGGTGCTATCCCAGGCGGCGGCGGAAGGCGCATTGACCGGCGTGCAGACCGGCGTGGAGAACCTGCGGCTCTTGATCCAGAACAACCGCGACATCATCCTGAATGAACTACGCGCCTTCCCCGGCGTGCACGTCAACAAGCCCGACGGCACGTTCTACTGCCTGCCCGACTTCAGCGCCTACAACCGCGACTCGGTGGCGCTGGCCGATTTCCTGCTCAAGAAGGCCCTCGTCGTCACCGTGCCGGGCCGCGAGTTCGGCATGGAAGGCCACCTGCGCCTGAGCTTCGCCGGGGCCGGCAAAGACCTGCTCGAAGGCGTGAAGCGCATGAAGTGGGCGCTCGACCCGAACGCGCCAAACGACATTTACATTGGCGACCGCAAGTTGATTCGCGATTGGCTGTGAGCCGGTGAGAGGGACCCATGAATAATCTTTTGAACATCAAGACGCCTGCACAGGACCAGGCGGCGGCCTTGAAGAGCGATTACGGCCTGGATAACCACGGCCTGAGCAACCTGCGCCTGGTGTACTGGAATCTCGTGCCCGAAGCGCTCTACGAGGAGATCGCGTTCCGGGGCGAGGGGCGCATCACGCACCTGGGGCCGGTCGTGGCGAATACCGGCAAACATACCGCCCGCTCCGCGCAGGACAAATTCATCGTGCGCGAGCCGTCCACCGAGGATCACATCTGGTGGGGCGAGTACAACCGGCCCATCAGCCCGGCGCAGTTCAACGAGACGTACAACCGGATGCAGGGCTTTTTGCAGGGCCGCGACCTGTTCGTGCAGGATTGTTACGCCGGCGCAGACCCGGACTATCGCCTGCCCATCCGCATCATCACCCAACTGGCCTGGCACAGCCTGTTTGCCCGCAATATGTTCGTCCTGCCGCGCAGCCGCGAGGAATACCGCCAGTTTGTGCCGGAGTTCACCGTGATCTGCGCGCCGGACTTCAAAGCCTTCGAGGCCATCGACAGTATGCGCACCAGCACGTTCATCGCGCTCGATTTCAGCCGCAACCTGTGCCTGATCGGAGACACGGCCTACGCGGGCGAGATCAAGAAGTCCGTCTTCACGCTGATGAACTACCTGTTGCCGCTTCAGGGTGTGCTGTCCATGCACTGCTCGGCGAACACGGGCAAGGACGGCGACTCGGCGCTCTTTTTCGGACTGTCCGGCACGGGCAAAACGACGCTCTCCGCCGATCCCCGGCGCGGCCTGATCGGCGACGACGAGCACGGCTGGAGCGAGGGCGGCGTATTCAACATCGAGGGCGGCTGTTACGCGAAGGTGATCAACCTGTCCGAGCGGGCCGAGCCGCAGATATACGCCTGCACGCGCCGCTTTGGCACAATCCTGGAAAATGTCGTGTTCGACCCCATCACACGCTACATCGACCTGGACAGCGACGCCATCACGGAGAATACGCGCGCTTCGTAC
The DNA here is from genome assembly GCA_020851855.1 of Anaerolineae bacterium. Taxonomy (GTDB): domain Bacteria; phylum Chloroflexota; class Anaerolineae; order Aggregatilineales; family UBA2796; genus JADZBY01. The sequence continues at coordinate 1,129 of JADZBY010000321.1, read as the reverse complement.
CCGCTGGAATACATCGACAATGCCGTGGTGAGCAAGGTGGGCGGCCACCCGCGCAACGTGGTGCTGCTCACCTGCGACGCGCAGGGCGTCATGCCGCCCATCGCCCGCCTGACGCCCGATCAGGCGCTCTACCACTTCATCGCAGGCTATACCTCGAAGGTGGGCGGCACGGAAGTCGGGCTTGGCAAAGAGCCGGAGATCACCTTCAGCGCATGTTTCGGCGCGCCCTTCATGGTCCACCATCCCATCGTGTACGCGGAGCTGCTCAAGAACAAGATTCTGCGCCACAACGCGGCCTGCTGGTTAATCAATACCGGTTGGGTGGGCGGCCCGTATGGCATCGGCAAGCGCATCAGCATCCACCATACGCGGGCGCTGCTCAACGCCGCCCTGTCCGGCGCGCTGCTGGACGTGGAATACTACACCGATCCGGTCTTTGGTTTCGCCGTGCCGACGTCCTGCCCGGATGTGCCGGAGAGTGTGCTGTACCCGGCGGAAGCGTGGCCCAGCAAGGACGAGTACTGGGACAAGTACCGCCAGCTTGCCGGGCGCTACATCGACAATTTCCGCAAATTCGCCGCCGACTGCCCGCCGGAACTTGCCGAAGCCGGCCCGCACCGTGAGGCTTTCGGCGCAGGGGCGTAGGTCGGATAGCCCTCACTCCCCTGCCCCTCTCTCCCGGTGGGAGAGAGGGGAAATGTGCGGACAACGCAGGCGTTGTCCCTACGAATCCCGCGTAGGGACGAGGCCTGCCTCGTCCGCATGTTGCCTCGTCCGCACATTTGCCTCGTCCGCCGGTTGTCTCGTCCGCCGGGTGTCTCGTCCGCCGGTTGTCTCGTCCGCCGGTTGTGGGGCGGAGCGCGGACAACGCAGGCGTTTTCCCTACGAATCCCGTGTAGGGACGAGGCAGGCCTCGTCCGCATGTTGCCTCGTCCGCATGTTGCCTCGTCTGCATGTTCCTGTCATCTGTACCCGCGTTTCTGCCCCTCGCCCAGGGCAAGGGGGGATCAGCGGGTGTGGGCCTTTCCCGCCATTGACCTTTCGCGGCGTCTCGCGTATACTGGTCGGCACTGCCGGAGTGGCGGAATGGCAGACGCAAGCGACTCAAACTCGCTCGGGAAACCGTGTG
>JADZBY010000320.1 GCA_020851855.1 Anaerolineae bacterium | reverse complement strand
TTTGAAAATGCCATGAAACGGTATCTCCTGGTGACCTGGTCCGCGCCTCTGAGAGCGCTCTCGCCCCGGCGCACGACGATGATACCTCAGCCCGCGCCTGCGCCCCATGCCCATCTTCTTCGCCCGCAGGGTAATCGCTTCAAAAGTGTGGGCTGAGGCAGGCAGATGGAAAGGGCCTCACCCCCCCCGCCCCCTCTCCATGCCGACGGGGTCCCCTTTGGGGTGGCGGACATGGAGAGGGGCCGGGGGTGAGGATGCTTTGAAACGATTGCCTTGCCTTCGCCCCGTCCATCGGCGCGCGGTACACTCGTCGCCATGATGTCACATGCGCCACATGCGACCGCCCGCCCTGACGCCCGTTACCCGGTGATTCTGCTCGCGCTGGCCGCGATTCTGGCCTTCGCGCTGTTCGCCCGCCTGTGGGACCTGACCCGCGAGAGCTTCTGGGCGGACGAAGGCTGGACGATGCTGCTGGCGAAAGGGCCGACGCTGGCCGATGTCGTGCGCACGCTGGCCGATGACCAGCACCCGCCGCTCTATTTCGCCCTGTTGCGGCCCTGGATGGACCTGACCGGCGATAGCGAGTTCAGCGCGCGCCTGTTCTCGACCTTCTGGTCGGTGTTCGGCGTGGCCGTGGTGTACCGCATCGCCGCCGATGCATTCTCGCCGGGCGCAGGGCTGATTGCGGCGCTCGTGCTGGCCCTGACCGACAACGACATCATGCTCGCCCGTGAAGCGCGCCACTATGCCCAGATGGCGGCGCTCGGCGCGCTCTCGTCGCTCTTTTACCTGCGTCATCTGAAGCGGCCCCGGCGTCGAAACGGCCTGGGCTGGCTGCTGTCGTCCATCGCGCTGATGTACACGCACTACCTGGGCGCGCTGCTGCTGGCCGTGCAAGGCCTGCACCTGCTCCTGTTCGCCCGCCCGGCGCGGCGGCTGGCGGATATGCTGTTCCGGCTGGCGTTGATCGGCGTCGCGTGGCTGCCCTGGGCGGTTGTGTTCCTGGAGCAGAGCCTAATCCGCTACACGCGGCCCATCCTGTTTCAATCGACGCTGCCCAACACGCCGGAGACGTTTACGCTGGTGCGCGGCGACCTCGTCGGCTCGCAGTACGGGCTGAGCATCGGCCTGATGATCCTGGGTCTGGCCTATGTGACGTACCGGCTGGGCGCGCCGCAGGTCACGTTGCGCCCGGCCCGCCCGACGGTCTACCTGGGCCTGTGGGCGCTACTGCCCATCGTCGCCATCGTCGTGTTGAACACGCGCTTTCCCATCCTGACCACGCGCAACTTCCTGATCGTCACCCCGGCCATCGCGCTGCTGATCGGGCACGGCCTGATGAACCTCGACCGCACGGCGCGGACCTTTTTGCTGGCCGTGTTTGTCGTGGTCAGCCTGTTCAGCGTGGACGCCTATCACAAGAAGCCGCCTTACCGCGAATTGACCGCCGACCTGGTGGCCGACTGGCAGCCCACGTCGCAGCCGGCGCTGATGGATATCTGGGTGGACGACTTCGCGCTGCGTTATCACATCGGGCGGGCGCTGGGCGTCGATCCGGCCACCTTGCCGCTCATCTCGCTGCACGAGTGGCGCGAGCGATACGGCGCGGACTTCTACGCCTATCTGCTGGAACGGCTGCGCGACACACAAACGCTGTGGCTGGCCTACTGGGGACCCGCCGAAAATCCGCTGTTCCAATTCCTGGGCGATCACGGCTTCGTGCGCACGGCAACACACGTCCGGCAGCACCAGGGCAACGACATCTTCCTGTACCGCTATGACCGCCCGCCCGATGGTGAGATCGCGCGCTTTGGCGACCTGTTCGCATTGAAGCAGGCGGCGATCCTGCCCGAAAGACCCGCGCCTGGGGAAAGCCTGCGTGTGCAGACGCTCTGGCAGTCGCTTGCTGCAACGCCGCTCGATTACAGCCTCTCGGCGGTGGTGCTCGGCCCGGATGGCGCGCTGGTCGCCCAAAACGACGGCCCGCCCATGAACGGGAACGCGCCAACCTCGGGCTGGCGCGTGGGCGATTTCGTGTTTGATGGCCGGACGATCACCTTGCGGCCGGCCCTTGCGCCGGGGCGGTACACGGTGGGCCTCAAGGTGTATTTCTACGCCGACCCGGAGCCGCTGCCTATCACACGGGACTCCGAAGCGGTGGGCGGCCTCATTGAGGTGGGTTCGTTTGAGATAACTCCTTCGTGACGCGCTTGGGCCGGCGCAGCATGGCGTTTACGTGCTCCAGCAGCTCGCGCGGGACGAAGGGCTTGATCACGTAGTCGTCGGCCCCGACTTCCTCGCCGGCGTCCACGTCGGCTTTCTGGCCCCGGGCCGAGATGATGATCACGGGCGGCGCGGCGGCCCCATAACGCGCCTTGATCTGGCGGCACACCTCAAGGCCGTCGCAGCCGGGAATCATGATGTCCAGCAGCACGAGCATGGGCAGTTCGCCGGCGACCATGGCCAGCGCGTCGTTGCCATCGGCGGTGGCGCGCACCTGAAATCCGGCGGTTTCGAGCTTGCGACGCACGAGAAGCTGGATCGAGGGATCGTCCTCGGCCACCAGGATATACGACATGGTCCCCCCTTATTACGCGCCCTCAACGTAGGGCACGGTGAAATAAACGGACGTGCCCTGGCCGAGTTGGGATTCGAGCCACGTCACGCCCCCATGTAATTCGACAAACGAGCGCACGATGTTCAGGCCCAACCCGCTGCCCTGGACCTGATGGCGCGCCGCATTCTCAGAGCGGAAGAAGCGCGTGAACACCCGGCTGTGATCTTCCGGCGCGATGCCCATCCCCGAATCCTGCACACAGATCAGGAACGAAGGCAGGCGATCCGCGACGCCTTCCGGCGCGCTGGCCGGCAACGATGCCCCATCCGACCGGCGCAAGAGGCTGGCGCGGACGTGAATCGGCGCTCCCTCTGGTGAGTACTTGCTGGCATTGGTCACCAGATTGCTCATGATCTGCGCCATGCGCTCCGAGTCGCACCACAAGGCGGGCAGATCGGGCGGCACGTCGACGTGAACAGGCTGCCGGTGCGAGCCGATGACCGGTTCGAGCGATTGCAGCACGGATGTGACGATGGTGCACAGGTCATTCCAGGCCGGGCGTAGCTCGATCCGGCCCGCATCGATGCGCGTCAGGTCCAAAATGTCGCTGATCAACGAGGTCAACCGCTCGGCGTTGAACCGGATGATCTCCAGATACGAGCGCACGGTCGGGCTGATGTCGCCCGCGTCGCCGTCGAGCATCAACTCGGCAAAGCCCATGACCGACGTGAGCGGCGTGCGCAGCTCGTGCGAGACGAGCGAGACGAACTCCGTCTTCATGCGGTCGGCGTCGCGCTCCTGCGTGGCGTCGCGAAAGACGAACAGCCGGCCCATCGCGGAGCCGTCGTGGGCGTGGACCGGCGCGGTGTACCAGTTCAGGATGCGCCGCTCGACGCTCTTCAGTTCCAGGTCGCCGCCCGCGCTCTGGTGCGGGTCCGAGCCGAAGGTGAGCACCAGATTGGCCAGTTCGGCGGGCAGATCGGGGCGGATGCGCACCACGTCGGCCAGCGCATCGACGGGCCGGTTCACGACTTCATAACGCGGCAGCCGGAAGACGGATTCGAAGGGCAGGTTGACGATGACCACCTGCCCGGCGGCGTCGATCATGATGATCGCGTCGTTCGTCGTCTCCAGGATGGCTTCCAGAAGGTCACGCTCGTGCTCCAGGTCGCGCAGCACGGCGTTTCGCTCGCGCAGGTCGATGCTGATGCAGCACAGCCCGACGCACAGCCCGTCGTTGTCCTTGAGCGGCGAGAGCGCCAGCCGCACCGGGATGGCCGCGCCCTTGCCGGTCAGGTGCTCGGTGATCAGCTTGAGGCCGCGCCCGGTTTCCAGGATGTACGCGCACACCTGCTCGTGTTCGGAGCGCCGCAGCCCAGGCGCAAGCGCGGCGAAGGGGACGCCGAGCATCGCCCGTTCTGCGATCTCGTACAGCTCTTCGGCGCTGGGATTGAAGCCCGTAATCGCACCACGCGCGTCGGTGGTGATGATGGGCAGGCCAGCATATTTGACGAGGGATTCTACGCTGTGCTGTGAGATCGGCGGTGTGTCTGCCACGGACATCATCTCATTGACTTCGCCCGGCGTTATCTGGGCACGACAAAACTATACCCGACGCCGCGCTCGGTGGCGATATACGTCGCGCCGCTCACTTCGGAGCGCAGCTTGGTGCGCAGCCGGAACACGTGCACGCGCAGGCGGTCTTCGAACACCTCTTCGTTGGGCCACACGCGCGCCATGAGCGTTGCGTTGGCCACCACCCTGCCCTGATGCCGGTACAGCACGGACAGGATGGCCGACTCGGTGGGCGTGAGCGTCCGGCTTTCGCCATCCAGCACGACGCGACTCCCGGCGAAATCGATGGCCAGGTGATCGTCGACGATGATCAGCGGCTGCGGCGGGTGCGGCGTCGTCCCCACGCGGCTCAGGACGCGCTGCACACGCGCCAGCATCTCGTCGGTGTTGAACGGCTTGGTAATGTAATCGTCGGCATAGTCACGAAGGCCTTGAATCACGTATTGAATGTCGGACATGCCGGTCAGGATGATGATCGGCACATCGGCCATCTTTTTTACCTTCGCGGCGACCTCGAAGCCGTGCATACTGGGCAAGCCGAGGTCCAGCAAGAGCAGGCTGGGCAAGCCCTGCTGCTCGATCTTTTTCAGCGCTTCGGGGCCATCGCTCACGGCGGAGACGATATAGCCGGCTTTTTCCAGAACGTTCCGAGTCAGTTCGCGCGTAGAATAGTCATCTTCCACAACGAGCAGGCGGGTTTCGACCATCTGTCGCTTGCGAAGCCGCCCCATCCCGGCACAATGGCTGCGGCGAGCGCATTCTCCTTCCCCAGAATACTTCAAGCACGGGCCGTCCCACCCGCCGGGCGTCTTTTCGTGGTGGTGGAACCGCCGGTGAACGCGTCCGGCAGGGGCGAAAGAGGCGGTTGCGCCTCGCGATGCAGGGAAGGATGTCGGACTCGTTCCGAACGCGGATGCCGTTCGGTGCGGTGGTTGTGACCGGGCGCGCGCCATGCTATCATCGCATGGCGCGGCGCGGAAACAGGCTGTTTAGCGTTTCCGAACCTCGCCCGATTATAACATACCCAAGCGGACTACGGTCCAGGGTCCGTGTATCGTGCGACATCCATCTCAACCGGCGCGTCTCTCGAAGGCGGCGCATACGGCCAATCCGGCGAATCCGGCCAGCGCGACGAACGCAACCGCGACCGTCATTCGCCGCCGCCGCGCCCGCCGCCAGACCATGAAACAGGCCCGCTCGCAGCGGTCGCTGGCCATGCTGGCGCTGGCGGCAGTCTTGCTGCTCGCCGGCGCGGTGGCTACCGCCGGCGCGGGCGTTGTGGCCGCCGTCGGCGTCTACTTCTATTTTGCGCGCGATTTGCCGCCGCCGGCAGAGATCACCCGCGTTCGCCAGCAGTTTGAGACGACATTGATATATGACCGCTCCGGCGAGCACGTGCTGTACGAGGTGCTCGATCCAAGCGGCGACCGGCAATCTGTGCCGCTGGCCGAGATTCCACGCGACCTGATCAACGCCACCATCGCCATCGAGGACCGCACCTTCTACACCAATCCGGGCTTTGACCTGCGCGGCGTGCTTCGCGCGGCGTGGGTCGCGCTGCAAAACGGGCAGGTGCAGGGCGCGAGCACCATCACGCAGCAGCTCGTCAAGAACACGCTGATCGAGCCGGAGCGCCGCACGGAGATTTCGCAGACGCGCAAAATCCAGGAAGTGATCCTCGCCGCCGAGATTTCGCGGCTGTATTCGAAGGATCAAATCCTGGAATGGTATCTGAATACGAATTTCTACGGCAACCTGGCCTATGGCGTCGGCACGGCGGCGCAGGTGTACTTTGGCAAGCCCGTCCAGGACCTGACGCTGGGCGAATCGGCCATGCTGGCGGCGATCCCGCAGAATCCGTACCTGAATCCCATCGACGACTGGATCGCGGCCCGGCAGCGGCAGGCCGTCGTGCTGCAGAGCATGGTTGAAGCCGGCATGGTCAGCGCCGACGAGGCGCGCGGGGCCGCTTCGGAAACCGTGGTCATCCGCCCGCCGACGGAGCGCTACGGCATCCTTGCGCCGCATTTCGCCATCTACGCCCGCCAGCAAGCCGAAGAGATTCTGAACGGCATGGGCCTGGACGGCGCGCGGCTGGTCCTGGGCAATGGGCTGCGCATTTACACGACGCTCGACCTGGATTTGCAGTACCAGGCCGAATGCGTGATGCGCGCCTACGCGGAGCGCATCGCGGGCGGCAACCCGAACGCCGCGCCGAATACCGGCGATGGCGGCCCGTGTCAAGCCGTGCAATACCTGCCCACGCCGCCCGGCTTCCCACTCGGCGTAGGGCGTCCGGTCACCAACGCGGCCTCGGTGGTGATCCGGCCCGCCACCGGCGAGATTCTGTCCATGGTCGGCAGCCTGGACTATTACAACGCGGGCATCCAGGGCAATTTCAACGCGGCGCTTGGCCTGCGGCAGCCGGCATCGACCTTCAAGCCGTTCGTGTACGTCACGGCCTTCGCCTCGCCCGAACACGACTATACGCCCGCCAGCATGGTCCTGGACGTGCCAACCACCTTCAACCAGGGTGGGCTGGCCTACACGCCGCGCAACGAGGACGGCCAGTTCCACGGGCCGATGAGCATCCGCAGCGCGCTGGCCAACTCGTACAACATCCCCGTCGTGCGCGTCCTGAGCGATGTGACCATCGGGCAGGTGTTGCGGCGGGCGCGCCAGATGGGCCTCAGCACACTCACCCGCCCACTGGACGAGTACGGGCTGGCGTTGGCGCTGGGCAGCGGCGAGGTGACGCTCGTGGACCTGACGTATGCCTACTCGGTGTTCGCCAACCTGGGCGTGATGGCCGGGACGCCGGTCCAGAATCCACGCCCCGGCTTTCGTGGGCTGGACCCGGTGGCCGTGCTGCGCATCGAGGACCGGAACGGCAGCGTGCTCTGGCAGTTTGACGAGCGGCAGTCCAGCTTTGCCCGGCAAAATGTGCTGTCCGACGCGCTGGCGTACCTGATCACCGACATCCTGTCCGACAACCGGGCGCGCGTGCCCGCCTTTGGCGAAGGCAACGCGCTGCAACTATCCCGCCCGGCGGCGGCGAAGACGGGCACGAGCAACGACAACCGCGACGCCTGGACCGTCGGCTATACGCCGTTCGCCGTGGCGGGCGTGTGGCTCGGCAACAACGACAATGCGCCGATGGGCGACGACGTGACCGGGGCCACCGCCGCCGCGCCGATCTGGCGCGCCATCATGGAGTACCTGCACAACCGAGACGCCAACCCGGCCCAGGGCTGGCCGCGCCCACCGACCATCGTCGAGGCGGCGGTGTGCGAGACGAGCGGCCTGCTGCCCAACGCGGACTGCCCGCGCGTGCGCGAGCTGTTCTACGAGGACCCGGCCACCGGCACGAGCACCATCCCGCGCCAGCCGGACATTTACTGGAAGCGGTACAGCATCAACGCGCGCAACGGCCTGCGCGCCACCGCGTCGACGCCGCCCGACCAGATCACCGAGCGCGTCTATTTCGACTACCCGCCGGAAGCGCTCACCTGGGCGCGCGAGGCGGGCATGCCCTTGCCGCCGTCCGAGTACGACACCGCTGGGGCGACGGCGGCGGACGAGGCGGGCGGCATCACCGCGCCAACCGGGTTGGACCGCGTGCGCGGCGTGGTCGAGATTCGCGGCGACCTCGGCCCGGAGACGGCCTCGTACCTGCTCGAATATGGCGCGGGCATCAACCCGGTCCAGTGGTTCGCCATCGGCAGCAGCACGGCGGGCGCGGGCGGCGACGATGTGCCGTTCGGCGCGTGGGATACGAGCGGCCTGAACGGGCTGTATACGCTGCGGCTGGGCCTGATCTTGAACGACCAGAGCTTTGTGACGCGCACCATCCAGGTCACGGTGGACAATACGCCGCCCCTGGTGACCGTCGCCGCGCCCACGCCCGGCGCAGAGGCGAAAGTCGGGGCGCTGCGGCTGGAAGTGAACGCCAGCGACGACGTGGAATTGGCGCAGGTCGAGTTCTTCTGGAATGACCGGATGCTAACCGCCTTTGATGGCGCGAGCAACGAGGGTAACGAGGATGACGGGCCGTTCGTCTTCGATTGGCAGGTCCTGCAAACCGGCCCGCAGACGTTCTACGCCGTCGCGACCGACCGGGCGGGCAATACGGCGCGCAGCGAGACGGTAACGGTCACGGTGGTGAATTAGAGGCTGTTACGAACTTATGGCCTCACCCCCTGTCCCCCTCTCCACGCGGCGTACCGCGTAGAGAGGGGGAACGGCGCGGCGAGAGGGCGGTAAGCTCCCCTCTCCACGGAGTACCGTAGAGAGGGGACGGGGGTGAGGTTCTGCTCAAATCATTGGGGGACGGACACATCATGCTCTCATCGAAGAAATGGGCGGCGCTGGGCATGCTGGCGCTGACGCTCGTACTGGCGGCCTGTCAGAACGCGAGCGGCCCACAGGCGACCGCCACGCCCGCCGCGCCGCCGACCGTGACGCCCTTCCCTATCCCCGGCGAGGGCACGGCGGATGACTGGTTCGGGCAGGGCATGGCCTTCTACGAGGCGGGCGACATGCCTTCGGCGGGCGTTTCGTTCGGGCGGGCCATCGAGCAGCAGCCGGACAATGCGCTGTATCACTACTGGCTCGGCATCGTGCACTTCTCGATGGGCGATCCGGTCACCGCGCTGAGCGACTTCAGCCGCGCCGTGGAGCTGAATCCCGACGATCCGGAGCACTATTACTGGCGTGGCCGGGCGTATTCGTATACCGGCCAGCCCGCCGAGGCCATCGCGGACTACAGCCGGGCCATCGAGCGCAGGGACGACAACGCGGCCTATTACTTCTGGCGCGGCGCGGCGTTTGCCTTTTTGCAGGACCAGGGTGCGGCCATCGCCGACTACAACCGGGCTATCGAGCTAGAGCCGAGCAACGCCGATTTCTACCACTGGCGCGGCAATGCGTTCGCCTTCCTGGGCGACCTGGAGCGCGCCGTCGCGGATCAGACTTTGGCCATCAGCCTGAACGGCAGCGTGGCCGAGTATTTTTCGGCGCGTGGGCAGGCGTTGGAGCGTCAGGCCAACCTGGACGGGGCCATCGCGGATTACGGCCAGGCCATCGCCATGGATCCGGACCGTGCGGCGTACTATCTCCTGCGCGGCAGCGCCTATCGTGCGCAGGGCAATGCCGACCTGGCGCGCGCCGATTTGCAGGCCGCCGCCGACCGTGGCAGCGAAGACGCCGCAGAGGCGCTGGCCGAGATGCAGTGACGGATCGCTGTTCAGACGACGCGGGCGCGTCGCGACGCGCCCCTACAGCCAGGCGCGGTGCGGAAGGTCCCGTCTGGCCCGTCTCATCCCCCTCTCAGCTTCATCGGATACACTGATCAACCGGACCCGCCCGGCGCTCGTTGCTCCACCGCCGCACCATCCCGCCCGGACCGGGACGGATCGAGACGCGCCTTATCGAAAATCGAGATCACGGTTCCGAGGCAGCCTTATGAAACGTGGAATGGCTCTCATCACGTCGGCGCTGGCGTTGGGCGCGATGGCGCTCTGGTTCGCGGGCAACGCACGGGGCCTTGAAGCGCCCGGAGCGCCCGAAGCGCCCGATAGCCTGCCGGTTTACCGGGATCAGGCCGCGCCGGCCACGCCCGCGCCTGTTACGGCGGTCGCGCAGGTCCCGCCCACGCCGACCGCGTTGATCATCATCCCACGCGAGACAACGCCCACACTGCCCGCCACGCCCGAAGGGCTGCATCCACTCACCCTGGAAGCCATGCGCGCCCGGAGCTACCCCGGCAGCGACCTGCTGGTCGAGGCCGTGCTTGATCCCGGCTCGAACTACGACCGTTACGTCGCCTCGTACCGCTCCGAGGGCTACAAGATCAACGGCCTGCTCACCATTCCGCGCGGCGACCGTCCCACGACCGGCTGGCCGGCCATCATTTTCAACCACGGCTTCATCCCGCCCACCGTATACCGCACCACGGAGCGTTACGTCGCCTATCAGGATGCCTTCGCGCGCAACGGCTACGTCACGTTTAAGTCGGATTATCGCGGCCACGGCAGTTCCGAAGGTGAGGCGCGCGGCGGCTATGGATCGCCGGATTACGTGGTCGACGTGCTGAACGCCTACAGCTCCGTGAGCCGCCTGCCGGACGTGGACCCGGCGCGCATGGGCATGTGGGGCCATTCGATGGGCGGCTACATCACGCTGCGGGCGATGATCATCAACCCGTCCATCCGCGCGGGCGTCATCTGGGCGGGCGTGGTCGCCTCGTACCCGGACATGCTCTACAACTGGCGACGCGCTGCCAACAACCCCACGCCGACGCCCGGTCCGCTGCCCAGTTCGCGGCGCTGGCGGCAGACGCTCGTGGAGCAGTACGGCTCGCCGGAGCAAAATCCGGCGTTCTGGGCATCCATCTCCGCCAACAGTTACCTTGCCGAATTGTCCGGCCCGGTGCAACTGCACCACGGCACGGCGGATCACGATGTGCCGGTCGAGTTCTCGCAAACGCTGGCGGCGCAGATTCAGCAGGCAGGCCGTGAGGTGGAGATGTACCTGTACGAGGGCGACGATCACAACATCTCGGTGAACCTGGGCACGGCGCTGAGCCGGTCCGTGGCGTTTTTCGA
>JADZBY010000319.1 GCA_020851855.1 Anaerolineae bacterium | reverse complement strand
GTGGGCGTTTCCGTGCAGAGCGGCAGCCGCACCGACGGGATGCTCAAGTACGCGCGTGGCCTGTGCCGACGAAGCTTTCCGCGTGCGCAACCACTCGTGAACTTCCAAAACGGCACCCTTGACCTAGCGACAATGCGGCTTCGTGTCCACCAACGCGACAACCATCTGACGCGCTGCCTACCTTATGATTTCGAGATTGATGCGGCATTTCCGCTCATCCGTGCTCCACGAAGACTACCGCGTTTGGTGTGAGCAAAACGGCGTGTTTTGCGCGGGGCGTCCGAAGATGCGGGATGTGATCATGACCTATTGGCCCTCTATTGCGGCAACTCGGCGGTGGATTGCAGACGCCGAAACGGGCGAAGTGAAGCCCGTCTGGGGCCTGGTTGGGGTGCGGTTACGCACACCGGAGGATGACCTGGGCGAAGCTGCGACGCCGACTGATCCGGTTGATCCAGAACCGGAGTCAGCTCCTGAGCCTCATGAACCGCACCCCGACGGTGTTTGTGACGTTGATCCGGTGGATCTACAAAAAGTCTCCGAAGAATCGGAGGATGGAGTCCAGCCCGACGAACGTGTGGAGGAAGTTTTTCTGCCAGATGACCGGATCACCGGATCGAAACGGTACAGTGAGGGCAATCCTGTATCACTTGGAAGCGACGTAGGGCGATCTCCGACCTCACTGGACGTGTCCGAAGGCTTGAGTGTGCTTTCCGAACACGCTTATGCATCTGAACAAGGCGGTTTAGGCTGCACATGACGAGGTCGAGGGGCTGTTTCATCTACCTGCACCTACATTCTGCAAGAAAGCGTAGACCCACAATAAAAGCGCACGTGGTAGGCGCGTCATGTGCGTGATTCACACACCTATGTGCCTGGCGCGATCCTCGCCCTACCCAGAAACAGGGTTTGTACGAGCGGACGAGCATTCCCCGCGCCAGAAACCCATATGAGAACGGCATAACCGAGGGCCGAGCCGTACGACGAATCATCCCCTCCCCTGCCGTGATCTCCACGGCACTGATCACAGCTGCAGCCTCGCTTCCTGCCCGTCGGGTCACATGCTGGCTCGCTATCCAACCTCCGCTGGCAGGCCAAAACGCGGGAACAACGCCGGGACTCGAAACGTGATGATGTCGTTGATCAGGCCGTCTTGCAGGGTCAGGACCTGGATTCCGTAGGCGTGGTAGATACCTCCTGGCTCCTGGCGGTACAGGCCGAAGGCCGGCTGTCGGTTGGCTCCGGTTGGCAGCAGGCGCCAGCGGTTCATTGCCTTGCCCGCAAAAACCGTCTGACCCACCAGACCCCGAATAGTCTCGCGTCCCTGATACCAGGCGGGGATCGGTGGCATGGAGAAGGTCGCTTCGGCGCTCAGCAGGGCAATCAGGGCTGCGCTGTCGGCGCACTCCCAGGCCCGCACGTAGGCAGCGAGGCGCGCATGGCCCGCCTCATCCAACACCCGATCACCGGCCTCCCGAAAGGGCCTGCCACGCGCCGCCAGGGTTGCCCGTGCCCGGTGCAACGCGCTCTTCACGGAAGCCAGCGTCATCCCGAGGAGTTCAGCGATCTCAATCGCTGGAAACTCCATCACCTCGGCCAAGATCAGTGCGGCGCGCTGGCGTGGGGGCAGCAGTTGGAGCGCCGCGATAAAGGCCAGGGTGATGCTCTCGCGGGCGATCAGATGCGCTTCGGGCACCGGACTTTCGTCCCGCAGCCACTCGTCCGGGTACGGCTCTAGCCAGATTGGCTCCTGAACATCTGGTGGAATCGGCTCGGAGAGGGTAGAGGCAGGCTGATAGGTGAGCGGCACGAACCGCCTGCGCTGCTTCTTGAGCGCGTCGAGGCAGACATTGGTGGCAATCTTATACAGCCACGCCCGCAGCGCTGCCTGATCTTGAAGCGCTTCGCGGTGTTGCCACGCCCTGAGCAGCGTCTCCTGCACCATATCTTCGGCGTCGTGGAGTGATCCCATCAGCCGGTAGCAGTGCGCCCGTAAGGCGGGGCGGAATCGCTCGGTGAGTCGGCTGAAATCCTGCGAATCGGGCACGCTCAGACTCATGCGGGCAATATCTCCTGAGCATAGCGCGAACACGTGCGCAGATTCTATCAAAATCCCGACACCGCACCTTTTCGGAGCGAACTGTCGTCTTATGTGTCTGTACCGATCCAGTAGCTGATGAGGAAAGCAATGACGACGAGGGCGGACGGAAGAGTCATCCACAGCCGGCGCGCATTTCGTATGGAGATCGCTGTCAGCATCCAGATCGCCGCGAGCGCAGAAAAGGTCTGGTCACTGCTGACCACCGCCCAGGATTTCGCGCGCTGGAATTCGACCATTGAACGGATCGAAGGGAAGATCGCCCTGGGCGAGACGATCCGGCTGTGGGCAAAGGCAGCGCCAGGGCGCGTCTTCAAGCTGAAGATCACCGCCTTCAGGCCGCCGGAACAACTCGTGTGGCAGGATGGCATGTACCCGATATTTCAGGGCAGCCGTCGTTACACGCTGACCCGGCAACCGCAGAATGGAGTAGTCTTTGGCATGTCGGAGACATTTTCCGGCCTCATGCTGCCAATGATTGCCGGTTCGCTGCCGGACTTTGGCCCCTCGTTCGAGAGGTTCGCCGCCGATCTGAAAGCCGAGGCCGAACGCTCGGAATGAAACTGCGACGCATCGCGGGGCCGGGAATGGATGAGTGTGCCAAGTTGGTCAGACAACAAGGAGAAACCATTGTGAGCGAGAACGAAGTCAAAGGCGACGGCACGAAGGAAAACCCCTGGGCACTGAAGACGGCTCCAGGGACCTCGGAATACACGCTCTATCGGGACGAATCGCTGAATCCGCCGGCGCTGGTCTGCACCGTCGGCACAACGGTGCTGCTGTACGATCTGCGCTGCATCGAGCATCTGCACGCCATGCTGAAAGCCCACGGCGACTGGATGGAGCTTGGCAGCGCCGATGAACAGAAGCCGGCAAAGGAAGGAACGGTGGAAGCCTGGGGGCGTTCGCCGGGCAACCCGATTGGTGGCTGGTACGGCCTGAAGAAGGGTCTGCGGGGGCGTTTTGGCATGTACATCCCGCCGCTCCTGGAGGCGCTTGGGCTGGCCGAACTGGAGCACAAGCCCAAAGGCAACCGGATGCGGGCGAAATAGGCTCGACGCAAAACGCCGAGGCTGCCGCGGGTGGACGCTGCGGGCGACAACGGTACTCCGGCCAAACACCTGGCGCGCGCAAAAATGCTGGATACCCTCTTCGGAGGAGCCAACAGCCTATTCGCCGGGCGGCATCACAACCTATTCTGTCGGTTACATCCCGTATGTGCGGTTGAGTGTGCTCTACTACGCCGGAGCCGCGACGACTCTGGTCCCATCCTGGGTACGTTCCCCCACGTCTTCCCCGGGACCGATGGCCGAGGCAAACGCGCCGCCCTGCCGGCAAAGTATAAGCGGTGGGGCAGGGAAGAGGGATCGCCGCCCTCACGGGCTTCGATGTTGTAGCCCGGGCCGCATGGCCCGGGCTTGACGATCGTGCGAACCACACTGCACACCGGATGCTCACTCGGCCCCGGTCGCCAGCCCCCAAAGCCGGATCGTACCGTCTTGGGAGCTGCTCAGCAGGCCAGTCCCATTAGGCGCGAAGGCGATGGCGAGGATTTCGTCGGCGTGCCCGGCCAGCGCGACCAGCAGTTGCCCGTTGCTCGTATCCCACAGCTTCACTTCACCGCTGTCGTGGCCGGTGGCGAGAATGTTCCCGTCCGGCGAAAAGGCCATCGCCCCGTCGAAGGCCGGGTACTGGTCCGACGCGCGGAAGCCCAATACCTGCCGGAACGTGCTGACATCCCAGACGAAGACCTGTTCGGGGCTGGCGGCTTGCAGCGCGGCCAGATAGCGCCCATCCGGTGAAAAGGTGACGTGCCGTGCTGTGCTTGGATAACCGATGTCCAGCACACTCCCCTGCCAATCGTTCGTGCTCCACACGTGGACGCCGCTATACGAGCCAGAAGCCAGATAACGGCCATCGGGAGAGTAGATCAGGGTGGTGAGTGACCCAAAATCATCGACGGTTAGGGTGTGGAGCACGTCTCCGCCCGGCACGCTGACGATCTTGATCACGTTCTGAGTCGGCCAGCCCAGACGCACGGCCATTGAGCGCGCATCGGGCGCGAGAGCCATGATCGGGCCATCGGAGAAATTCGCGCCAAAGTCGCCCAGCCCCTCAATCTCACCGACCTGGGCGGGCGTGGCCGGGTCCCAGAGTGTGAGGGTGTTGTTTTCCTGCGACGCGCCCGCCGAAACGAGCAGCGACCAGTCCGGCGCGAAGACCATGCCGTAGTGAAAGCCCACCCGGTTGCTCAGGCTGTCCAGCTCGCGCAGCGTGGACAGATCGTAGAAGGTGATGGTGTTGAGGGTATTTGCCGCCAGCAGCCGCGCATCCGGCGAGATGGCCAGATCATCGGCCCAGCCGCCGCCGCTGGCCACTGCCCGTATCGCGCTCAGCTCGTGAATCTGCGCCGCGTTCGCCGGGGATAACACAAGGTCCGGCGGCGGATCGGGCATGACGATCAGGGCGGGCGTGGGCGTCGCGGTCGGCGTATAGGTGCTGGTCGGCGTCGCGGTGGCCGTCGGCGTCATGGTGAAGGTGGGCGTGAAGGACGGCGTCGGCGTGGCGGTGGGCGTCTTCGTGTAGGACGCGATCATAATGGCGATGTCGGTCGCCGCCTGGGATGTCTCCGTTTGGGCCACGATAGCGCCCAGCGTCTCTTCAAGGTTCGGCGTGGCGGTCGCGGTGAAAGAGGCGACCGCCAGCGCGGTCTGCGTCTGCCGGAAGCCGATGGTCGCGGCGGCTTGCGCGTCCAGCGTGGCGGCCTGGGCATTTTGCGTCGCGGCTTGCGCTTCGTTGGTCAGCGCCAGGTTCATCTTCTCAGGCGTGGCGGCGGTTGGGGCGAGGGCGACCACCGTCGTGCTGGGCTGCGGCCCCTTGCTCGGTGCAGGGCTGGTGGGCGGTTCGAGCGGCGCAGCGGTCGCCGGGATGCTCGTCGGCTCCACCGTGGCGACTACGGGAACTGGGATAGTCGGGCTTGGCAATACC
>JADZBY010000318.1 GCA_020851855.1 Anaerolineae bacterium | reverse complement strand
CACCCCCTGGCCCCCTTTCCACGCGGCGTACCGCGTAGAGAGGGGGAAGAGCGCGGCGGCAGGGCTGGCGATCTCCCCTCTCCATGCCTGCCGGGTTCCCATTGAACGCGAGCGCTCAGTGGGTAGTCTGGGGTGGCAGTCGTGGAGAGGGGCCGGGGGTGAGGTCCGGGCCTTGCCTTCGCCTGTCTGGGCCATGTCCGACGTGCGAAGTGCATCACACGCCGTAGGGACGACGCCTGCGTCGTCCGCCGGGGGTGAGGGTTTCTTTCGTTGATCATTGGACTCGCTTGAGGAAGGCTTATGCGTCGCATAACCGCCGTGATGTTCATCGTGCTGGCGTGGATCGCCGCCCTGTCGCTCGCCCCACTCATGCCGAGCGCCGCACAAGGCCCGCAGCCCGACGGGACCATCGAATCGCTGGAACTTTACGCCCAGACGGAGAACGTCGATTATTACCGCATGTTGTACTGGAGCGACGGGCTGCGCATCGCGGGCTTTTACGCCGAGCCGAACGGCCCCGGCCCGTACCCGGCGGTCATTTACAACCGGGGCGGTGCGCGCCGAACCGGCGCATTGCGCGGCTGGGAGATCGCGCCCTTTGCCGAGGCGGGCATGATCGTGGTCGCCTCGCAGTATCGCGGCGGGCCGGGTTCGGAAGGCTTTGACCAGTTCGGCGGCGACGACGTGCACGACGTGCTGAACCTGATCACCCTGCTGCGCAACCGGCCCAAAGTCGACCAGGGCCGCCTGGTCATGTTCGGCTCGTCGCGCGGCGCGATGATGACCTACATCACGCTGCGCCTGCTCGCCGAGCGCGGCACGAACGAGATCATGGTCGCCGCCACGACGAGCGGCCTCTCTGACCTGTTCATGTGGGCCGACGCGCGCAGCGACCTGAACCGCAGCTTCTACCCGGACATCGTCGGGGCGACGACGCGCGGCAACCCGGACGCCTTCGTTCACCGCTCCGCGACGTACTGGCCGTACATGATCCGCGTGCCGCTCCTGATGGTGCATGGCGATGGCGATGCGGATGTGTCCGTCGAGCAGTCGCGGCGGCTGTTCGACGGGATGCGCGCCGCCGGGATGACCGTCGAATTGACCGTGCTGCCGGGCGGCGATCACGGCCTGAACAACTACGAAGGCGGGATGCAGCAGGTCTTGCGCTGGTTCCACACCTACCTGCGCCGCGAAGACCAGGATTTCACCTACGAGACGCACCGCGAGGCGATCCTGGACGCCATCGCGCAGATTCGCGGGCGATGAACGGCATTCCCGGCGCGCGCGCGTCCCGCGAATCGCTCGTCGTCATGCTGGTCGCCTTCGCGCTGGCCCTGCCCGCCGCCGCGGCGGTTGATCACGCGCCGATCCTGTCCGACTACGCGGCCAGCCTACGCGCCGGCAACGGGCTGGTCTTCAATCCGGGCGAGCGCGTATTGATCCTGTTCGCGCCGCTGCCCATGCTGCTCTTGGCCGTGTCGCCGCCCGGCGTGCTCATGGCCATCGCGGCAGCGCTGGCGGCGGGCAGCCTGTACCGCATCGTCCGGCGGCATGGCGATACGGCATTCTGGGCGGGCGTCGGGGCGCTCCTGATCGCGCTCAGCCTGCCGCTGTGGCACTCCGAGCGCACCGCCATGCCGCTCCTGACCGCTTTCAGCCTAATCGGGCTGGAACTGGCGCTGCTACGGCGTTGGTCGGCGGCGGGGGTCGCCTGTGCGCTGGCGGCGTTATGTGGGCCGGAAGCGCTTGCGGGCGGCGTGGTGATCCTGCTCTTCGCGGCGGGCAAGGGCGGCGCGCCGCGTTTTGCCCTGGGTTGGCTCGCGCCGCTGCTCACCGCCCTTATCGGCCTGATCGCTTACTTTGGCGCGGATTTCTGGGAAGGACTGCTCCGCTTCCGGCTGGTATTGCCCACGCAGCCCAGCGGACAGGCCGCGCTGTTGTTCCTGCTCGCCGTGCTGCTTCTCGCTGCGGAGCGCTGGCAAATGGCACTGCGCCGTACTGGTGATTGGGAACCGCGCGACGCCGTGTTGCTCGGCTTTGCCTGGGCAGCGTTCGTTGCGCTCATCGTGCTTCTGACAGACGGGCTGAACAGCGCGTGGCGGTTTGCGCCCGCTGCGGTGACTGCCATGCTTGTGGTCTGGCTCGGCTGGCGGAGTCTGCCCACACGGCGCGTGGCGCTGGGCGGAATCGCAGTGCTCGCCAGCGCGGCGTTCCTCGTCACCGATTTGCGGGCAACCGATTCGTTGAACGCCATCCTGTTGCCGGGCGGCGCGCAGTCGTTGGCCCTCGAGTCGTCCGTCCTGACGCCGCTCATCCGCAAATCGCCCGACCAGAGCCTCATAGCGCTGGATGGCGCACTTCAGCCGGAGCTGCGCCGCATGGTCGAGCGCGGCGACCGGCGCTCTGTCCTGGTCCGCTACGCGCCGGACGTGATCGGCCTGGGCCTGTACGGCGATGTGTGGACTGAAGAGTCGGCCTTTGCGCCACTCGGATACGCGCCGCTGGCGTGGGAATCGTCTCCGTTCACCGATGTCTGGCGGCGCACAGTGCCCATCGGGCCGTTTGAGGATCACGCGCTCGATGCCGCCTTCGGGCCGGACGTGTCGCTGACCGGTGTCGCGCTGGATAGGGCAAATGCGCGGCCCGGCGGATTCTTCCGGCTGCGGCTGGATTGGAATCTGGCGCGCCCGGCGGCGCGCTCCCTGTTTGCCGAGGCGCGGCTGGCCGGTGGCGACACGCTGTTTACGCTTCAGCGGGACGAGATCGAGCCGTCGGTCTTGCGCGCCGGGCCGTGGAGCACGTACCACGCCATCGGCATCCCGGCGGATGTCGCGCCCGGCGAGTACGGGCTTGATCTGGCGGTCATCATCA
The DNA here is from genome assembly GCA_020851855.1 of Anaerolineae bacterium. Lineage (GTDB taxonomy): Bacteria > Chloroflexota > Anaerolineae > Aggregatilineales > UBA2796 > JADZBY01. The sequence goes on along the minus strand of JADZBY010000318.1, from coordinate 3,515 downwards.
ACAACGGCACGGCGGGCACGGCGCGGCTGGCCTCGGTGAGCATCGAATAGTCCTCGTCCCCGGCCCTTCTCTGCCATGAGATGGTTCGCACCGCCCGGACCTGAAGGTCCAGGCTGAGATTACCAAGCCCTTCGGGCTAACGTCGATTTCTAGCCCGTCAGGGCTTTGTACCTTCAGCCCGGTCGCTTCAGCGCCGGGCACGCCACACGCTCCGCGTTCATGCCTGGAAATCTATCACACGGCACGTGGCACAGGGGTGAGGTGCTTCACCGGCTGTACCGCCACTCCATATCCAGCAGGATGCGCGCCGTGCCCAGCCCGGCGGCAATCGCCCCGGTGATCAGGCTGGCCGTCACAAAGCTCTGCAACCCGCCCAGGATGTCGCCCGTCTGGAAGAAGATGAGCGTCTCGAAACCCGCCACGCCCGGCACGAGGCCGATGATGCCCGTCACGGTGAACACGGTGCGTGGGATGTGGAAGACGCGCGACTGCCCATAGCCCACCAGCCCGACCACCAGCGCCGCCACGAACGTCGCCGTGACCGGACTCGCGCCCGCGTGTGTGCCGAGAAAACGCGCCGCCAGCGCCACCGCGCCCACCAGCCCGGTGCGCGCCAGCGTGTAGCGCGGCAGGTTGAACAGCACGCCGAATCCCGCTGTGATGACGAACCCGTAGACCAGTTGCAGCGCGACGGGCAGCGCCAAGCCTTCCGGGCCACGCAGCGGCGTTGTCCCCAGCAGGTTGACGTCGGTCAGGGCCAGCACGGCGAGCACACCCAGCGCGATGCACACGATGAGCAGCGCCGCGTAGGCCGCCCGCACCGTGCCGGACACCAGATCGAGGTGCGTCAGGTCCACCAGCGCGGCCACGAGCGGCACGCCGGGCACGAGCAGCAGCACCGACGCGATCACGGCCAGCGGCGGCACGTTGGGAATGCCCAGCGCCGGGCCGATTTGCGTGAACAACGCGCCCATCGCCAGCGTGATGGCCGTGGCGACTGCCGCGCTGACCACGGTGGAAGGCAGCGGGCTGAATCCCCGGCGTCCCAACGAGCCGCGTACGAACATCGCCACGCCAGAGCCGAGCGCCGCCGCGAAAAAGTCCAGCACGCTGCCGCCCAGCACCAGGGCGAGCGCGCCGCAGGCCAGCGCCACACTGGCCACGATGAACCCGCGCGAGTAGAGCACGCCCTGTTTCTCGATGTCGTCCAGGCGGTGCTCCGTGTCCGCGGCGGTGCTGCCCGGCGGCAGGTTGCGCGAGAGCAGTTCCAGCACGACGAGCCGGTTCATGTCCACGCCCAGATTGCGGATGCGCATGATCTGGGTGCGGTGCTCCCGGTCACTGTACGCCGAGGCGATCAGGCCGGTGGGCGTCACGTAGGCTTCGAGCCGGTCGACGCGCAGCGCCGCCGCCAGCCGCGCCATCGCCTCTTCGACGCGGAAACTGGTGGAACCGGATTGCAGCATCATGACGCCGAAGCGCATCACCACGCGCAACACATCCGCCAGTTCGCCGTGAGATAAGGGAGCGTGCGCGGCGCTCGCCGTCTCGGTCGTCTCGGTCGCCGTCAATTTCGCCGCATCGGACGCCGTCATGCTCATGGGTTGCCTGCCTGGGATGCCCGCCGCGCCGCCCAGTCCGGGTCGGGCAGCATCACCGTGTACTCGTAGCCGTTCATCGGGATCACGTCCGCGATTTCGTAGGCGCGATCCACCGCGTCGAGCACCGGCGGCGGGTAAAAACGCGCCCGGAAGATGACTGCGCCGAACTCGTGCGCCTCGATGGCCGCCACCAGCGACGCCGGATCGTAGGCGTCGTTGTTGTACAGGTTCAGAAGCTGCGTCGGGTTGCTCACCACCGGCTTGCCGCTCCGGAAACTGAAGGCGGCCTCTTCGCTCAGGATCGGGCGCGGGTCGTCGTCGACGAGGTCCACGATGCGCCAGCCGTTCGCCGCGTCCTCGGCGGTCGGAATCTGCCCGATGGTCGCGTAGCCCATCGTCCAGCCCGCCGAATCGTAGAAGGTCGGGAACTTCGTATTGGATTGCAACCCCAGCGCGCCCGCCACTGGCCCGACCAGCGCCCCGTTGAGCGGCGCTTTGACCACGGCCAGCCCGTACAGCGCGAACAGCGCCAGCGCGGCAAGCCCCGCCGCCGCGCCCAGCCCACGCGGCGCGCGTCTGGCCAGCGCGGCGGGGAAACGCCACAGGCCATTCAGGCTGCGGCCCGCGAAAATGCCCGCCAGAATGCACATGGCGGCGATGGCCGTCGCGAAATAACTATCGCCCGCGCCCCATTTGCCCGCCAGCACACTGTTCAATAGCGCGGCGGCGAACCACACCGAATAGACCGAGAGCCGGTCGAGGTACAGCTCATAGACGAGCATGAGCGCGGCCAGGAGCAACAACGCGCCGTGCAGACCCACGAACTGCGAGAGCAGGCCGGTGTATTGCCCCGGAATGAACTGGTTGACGTTGGCGGTGATGATGTTCAGCCACCACTGGCCTTGCGTCGCGACGTTGATCCACAGGAAAATCGCGCCGCCCACCGCGCCGAAGATGACCCCCCAGGCGATGGCCCGCCGCACGCCGCGCAGCGCCAGCCAGGCGAAGACCGCCGCGCACGTCGCATAGGCGAGCTGCTTGGTGAAGCCCGCCGCCAGCAGAAAGACGAGCGCCGCCACGATGCGCAGGCGGCGCGCCCGGCGGTCCGGCGTATCGTCCAGCGTCGCGATGACGACAACGGCCAGCGTTTCGAGCATCACCATGCTGATGTGCTGCCGGAAGAGCGGGCCGATGTGGTACACGTAGTTCGAGGCGAGGTACGCCAACCCGGCCAGCGCCGCGACCGGCGTGTGGCGGGTGGCGCGGCGCACGGCGTGGCCGATCAACCAGGCGGTGACCAACGTCGCGGCGAAACCGGCCAGCCGCCCGTACCAGTATTCCGGCCCGAACAGCCTCGCGAACGGGATGAGCACGACGTGGTACAGCGGCGGGTAGTTGCTGGCGTAAAACGGGAAGGCCTCGTTGTCGCGGTACGGCCACTCGCCTTGCGCCAGCAACACCGTATCGTTCAGTTCGAAGCCTTCGCCCTGGTCGTAGTCGAACGGGAAACTGGCCAGCGAGACGGCGTACACGGCGTACACCACCGCATGGCCAAGCATGAGCGCCAGCGCGGCGGCCAGCAGCCCGCGACGCAGCCATACCATCCCGCGTGAAGCCGAAAGCGCCGGAGAAAGGCTTGCGGCGCTCATGCGGGGCGATCTCCGAGTGGGAGCAGCGTCAGGCCGACGATCACGAGCGCAACGGCCCCGGCCAAGCCCAGTTGTTGGGACGGCCCGAAGTCCGCCGCGCCGCCCCGCAGCCGGTCCAGGAGCAAGATGCCTGCCGCTGCCAGCGCGCCCGCCAGCATGAACAGCACGCCGAGCGCGCGCTTGCTGATGATCCAGTCCTTTTCGCCCATCGCACCGCTATCCTGTTGGATGAAAACGGCGCGATCATGACCCAGAGTCGTGGTTT
>JADZBY010000317.1 GCA_020851855.1 Anaerolineae bacterium | reverse complement strand
CGCGACATCGTCTTCAGCGTCGAGTGCGGCACGGTCCCCGAAGCCATCCGCAGCTTCGAGTACCTCAGCAAGCTCATCTGAGGCAGGCAGCCGGAACGCGCCCCACCCCCGGCCCCTTTCCACGCGGAGTGCCGCGCGGAGAGGGGCCGGGGTGAGGGTATTTTGAAGCAACTGCCCTGGGAATTTGCGCGCGATAGCAGGGCTGAGCACGGCGGCGGGGCCAGTCCAGCGCCCATCAGGCCCGATTTACGCCTCGCGGCGGGCGTCCCGCAGCGCAGGCAGCACCTTTTCGCCCAGCAGCCGGATGCCCTCGGCAGGTTTCAGGCCGTGCGGCGTGCCGAACTCGATGCGGCTGGCCCCGGCGGCGAAGAGCGCTTCCGACTGGCGGATGATGTCGGCTGGGCTGCCGGAGAAAGCGAACCGGTCGAGCAGATCGTCGGAGATGAGCCGGGCGGCGGCGTCCCCGTCACGCCCGTTGACGGCGTCCTGGATGCGGGCGATCAGCGCCGGCTCGACCGCGAGGGTAGGATCGAGGGGCGCGACGACGGGCAGGTACAGGCTGACGGCGCGGCGGGCGGCGGCGCGGGCCTGCGCCCGGTCGGAGTCGATGACGCACACCGCGCCGATGACCACGCCCACCGTTCCCGGCGCGCGTCCGGCCTGCATCTCCCCCGGCGCAAGATAACCACGCATGACCGGGACCATGTCCGGGTTGGCCGAGCCGCCGATCTTCACCTCGTCGGCGATCTGGCCGGCAAGCGCGCCCAGCCTGCGCCCCCACGTGCCGATGAGGAGCGGGACGGGCGCGCCGGGCAGGGGATAGGGCGCACGCACATGGGGCGCAAGCCGGAAGGCTGCCCCGTCGTAGCCGCCGGACCCGCCGGAGAGCAGCAGGCGGATGATGGCCGCCGCCTCGCGGATGGCCTGCACGGGCGCATCCGGCTCGCGGATGCCGTGATCGGCCAGCCACGCGCCGCGCGCCAGCCCGATGTACACGCCGCCCGCCGCGACCCCGGCCAGCAGCGCCGTCTCGGCGGCGATGTCGATGGGCGCGATGCGGGCCGGTGAAACGGCTGCCGGGCCGAGGCGGGCGCGCCGAAGGTGCGGGGCCATCAGGAGCAGCGGGCCGTAGGCGGGGTGATAGGGCGCGTCGCAATAGACGCTCACCACGTCGAAGGCATATCCGTCGACGAGCGTCGCCAGCGCGATGTACTCCGCCGGGGTCTTGTCGGTCTGGAAGGCGATGCTGATCTGGCGGGTCATGTCAGATCATCCGTGCGCAGGGTGCGCTTGCCCAGGCGCTCGATCTTCATGATCAGGCGCTCGTCGGGGTCGGGGCAGGCCACGAGCGAGTCGCGCTCCAGCCAGTCGCCCTCGGCCAGGGCGCGCTGCCGGGCGGCGAGCAAGGGCAGCGCCGCGCCGAGGGCGAACAGGCAGAAGTGCTTACCGGGGGGGATGCGCAGGCGGCTGCTCTCGGTCACCTCGAAGTAGTCGCCCACGGCCAGGCCGCACACCGAGCGGCCCTCGATGGCCACCACCGTCACGCGCAGATCATACAGCTCGAAAGTGCGGGACATCGGGCGTCTCAGTCCTTCGTGGGGCGAAAATAGGGCAGCACATGCCTGCCGATGATGTCGATGGCGCGCCGCGGATCGGGGCCGAGCGGCGGGCCAAAGCTGATGTGCCGCGCGCCCGCCGCGACCAATCCTTCGAGGCGCTTGATCAGGTCCGCCGCCGTGCCCACAACGCCGATGTTCAGCATGGGCGGCGTCACCAACGCGCTGGCCGCCGCGATGTCGCCCTCGACCATAACGGCGTGTTCGATGGCGGCGAAGTCGGCGTGGCTCAGGCCGAGTTGGTCGAGGATGGTCGGGCTGAGGGCGTGGCCGTAGTACGCGATCTTCTCGCGCAGGGCCGCCTCTGCCGCCGCCCGGTCATCGGCGACCGAGCACCAGATGCAGGCCGCCACGTCGATGTGCTGAAGATCGCGCCCGGCGGACTGCGCGCCGGCCTGGATGTGGGGCATCACGTTGCGGTAGTGTTCGGGCGGGAACAGCAGCGGCAGCCCACCATCGGCCACCTCACCGATGGCGCGGAGCATGAGCGGACTCATCGCGCCGAGGTAGATCGGGACGCGGCGCACGGGCCGGAAGCGCAGATAGGCCTCGTTGGTCCATTGCAGGAAACGCCCCGCCGCCGGAGCGCGCTCGCCGGAGAGCAGCAGGTTGATGGCCTGGACCGTCTCGATGACCGCCGTGCGCGGTTGGCGCGCCTCGATGCCGACCCACTTCAGGAAATCGCCCGCGCCTGACGACAGCCCCAGGTTGAAGCGCCCGCCGCAGACCTCATCCAGCGTCGCAGCGGCCATCGCCATCTCGGCGGGGTGGAGCGTGTACGGGTTCAGGATGCACGTGCCAAGCTGCAAGCGCGTGGTAACGCCGGCGACCGCCGTCAGGATGACGATGGCGCTGCGCAGGAACAGATCATCGCTCACCCAGAACTGGTCAAAGCCGGCGCGCTCGGCGGCCTGGGCCAGCGCGAGGTAGTCCGCGGCGGGGCGGTCGTTGTTCAGGCGCAGGCTGAATTTCACGTCCTGGCTCCGGTGCTGGCGTCGGCAGCCGTGGCCGTCGCGCCGGGTGAGATGTTCAGGCAAGCGCTCATGGGCACGCTCCTTGCGTAGCCGACCGGGCGACTCCGGGCCGCTTCCGGCGTGACGGCGCTCACTCGATCACGATCAGGGATTGGAAGCCGTTGGTCAGCTTTTCGCCGCCGCCGGGCCGGGCGACCACGACATCCTCGACGCGGGCCGAGAACGACTCGAACTGCATGATGCTCGGCTCGACGGTGAACAACATGCCCGATTCGAGTGGAGTCTCATCGCCTTTGGTCAGGAAGGGCGGCTCGTGCACATCCATGCCGATGCCGTGGCCGAGGCGATGCCGGAAGGCCGGGCCGTAGCCTGCATCCTCGATGACGCGGCGCGCGGCGGCGTCCACCTGCGAGGCAGCAGCGGACCCGGCGCGCAGCGCGGCGACGCCCGCCGCTTGCGATTGCATGACCAGATCATAAATGCGCTGGAACGCCGGATCGGGCGCGCCAAAGCTGACGGTGCGCCCGTAGTCGTAGCAGAAGCCCTCGTAGATCGCGCCGAAGTCGAACAGGATAGAGACGGGCGGCTGGAGCACACGCAGCGACTTCCCGGCGCGGTCGCCGAAGATCAGCGGGTGGTGTGGGCCGGCGTTGTACAGCGACGTGGTGAAGGATTCGCCCAGCGAGCCGTGCCGCTTCAGCTGGTGGTTCACCTCGCTGATGACATCCAGTTCGGTCATGCCATGCCGGAGATGGCCGACGACATCGGCAAAGGCCGCTTCGGTGATCTGGCCGGCCCTGCGCATGACGGCGATCTCGTCTTCGCTCTTGATGGTCCGCTGTGGGCGCAGGATGCCGGTTCCCGACGTGAAGAGGACGCCGGGTAGAAGCGTCTGAAGGGCGATGAGCGTCTCGGCGTGCGTCCTGTCGCCCACGGCGACGCGCGGGCCGGGGGGCAGGTCGAAGCCCGCCAGAATCTCGCCGACGAGCGCGGCGGGATCGTCCCAATCGCCCAGGACGCGCATCCGCACGCCGGTGAGCGCGCTCAGCCCGCCGAACTCTGCGGTCATGCGCGGCAGCGTGAGCAAGGCGTCTTTGCCGGGAGCGATCCACAGCCCTTCCAGCCACGCGCCGGGGTGCATCGTCCAGCCGTAGGTGGGGATGTCGCGCGGGACGCCGGTCAGGTAGTGCAGGTCGGCGCTGATCGGGAAAAAGGCCATGTCCGCAGTGAGGCCCAGGCGCTGCTGGAAGGTGTGCAGCCGTTCCGCGTAGTTCATGCAGGTGCTCCTCAGGGGGTGATCCCGGCCCAGGGGCATGACTATAACGCATCGTAGGCTGGGCTGTCAGCGGCCCGGTTTATGCACTCGCACAGTCGGATACGCTTGACACCCGTTCGGCCACCGTTATACTCTCGCAATCCTCGATTCACCGCACCATCACTACAAACTTGGGGAGACATCGGGCGATGACATGCCTGTTGCCTGGGGGCTAACGCGATTCGCAGGAGGGTCTGCCATGATGCTTGCTCGACGTGCACTGATTCTTGCTGTACTCATCGCACTGCTGCTGACCGGCAGTAGCTCGGTCGCACAGGCCGAGCGGGTACTGGTCATCGGCCATACCGAAGTGACCGAGTCGTATGATCCGGCGCACGCCTTCAACCCGACCAGCAGTATTATCCATCGGGCGACGTACAACACGTTGGTCACCTTTCCGGATGGCGACGCCAGCGCGATTCTGCCCGCACTGGCCACCGACTGGCAAGTCTCGGATGATGGGCTGGTGTACACCTTCACGCTGAACGAAGCGGCGCGCTTCAACAACGGCGATCCCGTCACGGCGGACGACGTGGTCTTCTCGATCCGACGCCTGCAGAACGTGCGCAGCAATCCCTCGTTCCTGGCCGGCGCAGACCGCATCGCCTCGGTGGAAGCCATCGACGCGCAGACGGTGGCCTTCACGCTGCCCGCGGCGCGCCCGTCGTTCCTTGCCGAGCTGACAAACACCGCCTTCTCGATCTCCAGCGCGGCGCTGGTGCGCGCCCAGGGCGGCACGGATGCCGAAGACGCCGCCGAGGCGGATACGGCCCGCGAGTACCTCGATCAGAACTCGGTGGGCAGCGGCCCGTACATGCTGGAAAGCTGGACGCCGCAGGATCAGACCGTGCTGGTTCGTAACCCAAATTACTGGGGCGAAGCGCCGTATTTTGACCGCGTGATCGTGGTCAATATCGCCGAGGCCGCCACGCAAAAGGCCGCGCTCGAATCGGGGCAGATCGATCTGGCGCTGGATTTGACCCCCGACCAGGTCACCGAACTGGCGAACAACGCGGAAATCGGCGTGTTCACCGGGCCGGGGCGCTGGACGCACTTCCTGCTGATGAACATGGACCCCGAACTGGGCGGACCCGTCTCGAACCCACAGGTGCAGCTCGCGATCCGGTACGCGCTGGATTACGAGGGCTATCGCACGCTGTGGCCGGGCAGCGTGACGCCCGGCTCGAACATGTGGGTGGGCTTGCTGGGCGCATTCGGCCAGGATCGGGCGATGGCGCGCGACCTGGACCGTGCGCGCGAGCTTCTGACCGAGGCCGGATACCCGGATGGGTTTGAGATCACCCTCAGCTATCCCGATTTCGTGGGCGGCGGCGCGAACATGAACACCAACGCCCAGAAACTTCAGGCCGACCTGGCCGAGGTGGGCATCATCGTGACGCTGAACCCCGGCGAGCTGCAAGTGTCCCTGGAAGAATACCGCAACGGCCTGCAGGGCTTCGGCTACTGGTTCTGGGGGCCGGACATTCTCGACCCGATTGACATGCTCTCGTTCCTGCCCGGCGGCAAGGTCGCCGCAGAGCGCGCCAACTGGACGGACGCCAACGCGGAGCCGGAGATACTGGAGCTGCGCGATCAGGCGCGGGTGGAATCCGACTCGGAGAAGCGCGTCGAGCTATTCGCCGCGATTCAGGAGTACATGCAGCAAAAGGGCATCTTCGCGCCGTTCAATGTGCCTGCCACGCAGACCGCCTTCCGGGCGAACCTGCTGGGGTACGTGTCCCATCCTTCGTGGACGGTCGATGTCGCGTTGTTGAGCCGGGCCGAATAGGCCCCTCAACCATGCAGCCCGGCGGTGAAACGGCGCGCTGTTTCACCGCCGGCTGCCATCCACGAGCATGTCACTCTACGTCTACACCGTCCGCCGAGTTCTCCTGGTCATCCCGCTGCTGCTGGGCATCACGGTGGTGTCTTTTCTGATCGCCAACGCCGTGCCCGCCGATCCGATCAACGCCAACCTGCCGCAGAACGCGCTGAACGACCAGGAGCTGATCGACGCCTTCCGCCGGCGATGGGGGCTGGACAAGCCGCCCGTCGAGCAATACCTGACGTACCTGGGCAACCTGCTCCAGGGCGACCTGGGCGTATCGATCCGCACGCGAAACCCGATCATCGAAGATATCCAACAATTCTTGCCGGCGACGATTGAGTTGGCGACCTTCTCCATCGTCATCGGCCTGATGCTGGGCGTCGGGGTGGGGATCATCTCGGCGGTGTGGCGAAACACCTGGGTGGACTATCTGGCGCGCACGTTCGTGGTCGTCGGCGTCAGTTTCCCGGTGTTCGTGCTGGCGCTGATCGGACTGACCGTCTTTCACGTGCAGCTCGGCGTGGTGGCGGGGCCGGGACGCCTGGATTTCATCGTGCGCAGCCCGCCGCACGTCACGGGGCTGTTCACCATAGACAGCATCCTGGCGGGGCAATGGAGCACACTCGGCAACGCCATCTCGCACCTGATCCTGCCGGGGTTCATCCTGGGCAGCTACGTGGCTGGCATCATCGCGCGCATTACACGCTCGTCGCTCCTGGAAGTGATGGGCATGGATTACATCCGCACCGCCCGCTCCAAGGGCATGCGCGAGCCGCGGGTGATCATACGGCACGCGCTCTCCAACGCGATGATCCCGGTGGTGACCATCATCGGCGTCTCGTATGGCCACCTGCTGGTCGGCTCGGTGCTGATCGAATCGATCTTCGCCTGGCCGGGCATCGGGCGGTACGTGTTTCGGGCGTCCACGTCGCAGGATTTTCCGGCCATCATGGGCGTCAGTCTCCTGATCGCGTCCATCTATGTGGTGGTGAATTTCGTTGTCGACATCCTCTACTATTTCATTGACCCGCGAATCCGTATGGCGTGAGCAACTGGCGTCGGTACGCCGCCGGCTGCTGCGCAATCCGCTGGTCGTGATCGGGCTGCTGATCCTGGTCGCCTGGCTGATCATCACCGTGCTCGCGCCGGTGCTGGCTCCCTACGATCCGCTGCGCCAGAACGTCCAGTTGCGGCTTTCGCCCCCAAACAGCGCCGGCTACGCCTGGGGATCAGACGAGCTAGGGCGGGACATCCTGAGCCGGGTAGTGTGGGGCGGGCGCACCACCGTGCCGGCCTCGATGATCGTGATCCTGAGCGGCAGCGCCATCGGCGCGCTGATCGGGGCACTCGCCGGCTTTCTGGGCGGCCTCTGGGACGAGCTGCTCATGCGCCTGACCGAGCTGTTCATGGCCTTCCCGACCATCATCCTGGCGATGGCCGTCACGGCGGCGCTGGGGCGGGACATCCGCAACGCCATGATTGCGCTGGTGATCGTGTGGTGGCCGACCTATGCGCGCCTGATGCGGGGCATCGTGCTGGAGATCAAGCACAAAGACTTCGTGGAAGCCGCGCGCGCCATCGGCGCGAGCAGCCCGTACGTCCTGTTCCGCACGATCCTGCCCAATGCCATTGCGCCGGCGGTGGTGCTCATGACGCTGGACATCGGCACGGCGATCCTGACCTTTGCCGGCTTGAGCTTCTTGGGGCTGGGGCCGGAGCCGTCGTCGCCGGAGTGGGGGCGAATGGTGTCCATCGGGATCAACTTCTTCGACCAGTGGTGGATGTGGCTGTTCCCGGGGTTGGCCATTGCCAGCGTGGTGATGGCGTTCAATTTCATCGGCGATGGCATGAGAGACATTCTCGACCCACGCCTGCGCTGACGAGCGGGCAAGACCCCTCATCCCTAACCAGGGTTATCGCACCAAAATCGACTGAGATCGCCCCACGCTGGAGCATGGGGCTGAAGCTGCCAAGTCCTACCAGGCTGAGAATGACATTCCAGCCCAAAGGGCTTTGTACGTTCAGCCCGGTCGCTTCAGCGCCGGGCGGGCCTGACGCGCCGCCGATCCATCCAGTTTGATGCGTTTGCCCTCACCCCTAAACCCCTCTCCGCTTCGGAGAGGGGCCGGGGGTGAGGCCCATACCGCTACGCGCCCACGCACACGTAGGCAGCCGACCACGCCGGGACACGGATCGTCCCACCCGTCTCACCGTCAGTGATCGGACGCCCTGCCAGCGCATCCTGCCCGCCGCGCAGTTGCGCCAGCGTGACGGTGCGCTCTGCCTCGCTTGTGTTCAGGATCACCACGCAGCGATCCGCCCCGGCGGATTTCTCGTAGGCGAGCACGCCCGTGGCCGCGTCCGCGACGAGCGGCGTGCGGGTTCCGCGCCGCAGGGCGATGTGTTCGGCGCGCAGCGCGCCCAGCCTGCGGAACCAGGCGACCGTATCCGCGTTCATGGCGTCCCAGGCCGTCGCTTCACGGATGTAGTTCAGGTCGGTGTGCGCCGAGTCGACCGTTTGCGACATGCCCATCTCCGTGCCTGCCCACACGCTCAGCGGGCGACTGATAGAGTACAGGCACGCCGCCGCGACGCGCAGCCTACGCTGGTCATTCCCCGCCACGAACAGCAGCCGGTTCATGTTCTGGTTGTCCACCATGATCGGCGCGACGAACCCGGCGGGGAAATAGGCGTCCGAGCCGGCCAGGAAGCGCTCAAACTGCTCGACGTTCAGCTTTCCGCTGCCGAATGTGCGCCGCGCCGCCTGACACCACGCGAAATCCTGGCAGCCATCGACGCGCCCCTGGAAGGTGAGCAGCGCTTCGGGCGTCGTCACGCCTTCGGTGAAGATCACCACGTCGTCGCTCACCTCGCGCACCGCCCGCCCGAACTCCGCCCAGAAGCCGAGCGCCGGGCCGACGGCGTAATCCAGGTCGTAGCCGTCAATGCCGTACTCGCGCACCCAATGGCGGGCCAGGTCGAAGATGTACCGGCGCGTTTCCGGGTTGTCGTGGCAAAGGTGCGGCAGTTCTCCACTGCCGAAGAAGCTGACGTACTCGCCACTGTCGCCAAAATAGAACCAGTCGCGGTGCGCGCTGGCGGGATTCGCCTTCGCTTCAAGAAAATAAGGGTGCTGGTCCGAGCAGTGGTTGCCGACGAAGTCCACCAGGACGCGCATTCCGCGCCGGTGGGCGTCGTCGATCAGGTCGCGCAGGTCCTGTTCTGCGCCAAAGTCGGGATCGACGGCGTAAAAGTCCGTCGCGCCGTACTTGTGATAGGTCGGGCCGGCCATCCAGGGCATCAGCCACAGGCAGTTGAAGCCCATGCTCTGAATGTAGTCCAGTTTGTCGCGGATTCCGCGCAGCGCGCCGCCCATCGGCTTCGATACGTCGCCCGTCTGCCGCCACGCCCTGCCGTCGCCGGGGTAGAAGCGGTCCGGCATGACGTAGTACATCACGGCGTCGTGAATCCAGTCCGGCGTGCGCCACGCATCGACGGCAAAGGCGAAGTACGGCGTGCGTGTGGCGCTGCCTTCGCCGCCATCCGCGTACTGGCCATCGCACTCGATCAGGTAACGCACCAGCGTGCCGTCAGGCTGGCCGGGGATGACCGCCTCGAAGTGCGTGACAAAGCCCCAGACCAGGTCATCCCAGGCCACATATCGAACGCGGAAGGGCACGGCTGCGCCCACCGCCGCCACGCCCCGGCTGCCGCGCGGATTGTCGCCGTCCGTGGTGTAATAGCACCACGCCTCGCGCGCATTCACGCCCGGCCCGGCGGTCATGTGCAGCGTGACCGGTTCGCCGGGCTGTGGATCGCGCGGGCTGAGGGCGTGGCCGTGCGCGATGCCGGAAAGGGCCGCCTTGCGCTGGGCCACGACGACGTCGGTCAGCTCGGCGGGGCCAAAAACGAACTCGTCGTCCACCTGGGGCGCGTCATTCAACGGGTCAACCATGTCTCGCTGCCTCTGTGTTCACCGTGCTTCTCACTGGACCCTCACCCCTGGCCCCTCTCCCTCATGGCGAGGGGTGAAGAGGGCGGGCGGCGTCTTGCATTGCTCCCCTCTCGCCCGCCGGGAGAGAGGGGCCGGGGGAGTGAGGGCCAACACCCCGTACAAACCCTCACCCCTGGCCCCTCTCCCTCATGGCGAGGGGTGAAGAGCGCAGGCGGCACCTCGGATTGCTCCCCTCTCGCCCGCCGGGAGAGAGGGGCCGGGGGAGTGAGGGCCAACACCTAGCGGCCCTCAAACCGGCGGAGCTTAAAGAGCCGGATGGCGTTCCGGAACATGAACTTGTCGTAGTCGTCCGCCGAGAATCCTTCGGGTGCGCCCGCGAAATAGGGCCGGTAGAACGTCGGATCGGCGTACGTGTCCGGCCCGTTGATCGGGTTATCCGTGCCAAACAGCACCTTATCCGCGCCGCATGTGAGCACCGCCTGCCGCACCTTGTCCGGCGCGGCCCAGCAACAATCCGCGTACAGGTTGGGCAGCGCCGCCAGCAGCGGGATCACGTCCTCGGCGTCGACGGCGATGCCCATGTGGTACATGATGATGTTCACGGCGGGCTGCCTGCGCGCTACCTCGGCCACCGCGCGCGGGTGCGACTCGGGATCGCTGGCCGTGTGTGTGACCACGACGAGGCCGTGCCGCTCCGCCAGCCGGATGTACGGCGCGACTTCCGGGCTGAGAAAGGATACGTTGGAGAGGTACGGGTGCACTTTCAGCCCGTGGACCACATCCAGGTTGTCTGCAACCAGCGCCTCGAAGTCGGGCGTGCAGCCTTCCGTCGCCGGTTTGACCCACAACAGCGCGCCGAGCCGGTCCGGGTGGGCGCGCACGAGCCGCAACGTCTTTTCGGCCACAGCGCGCTGGCTGAATTGCCGCTCGCGCGGAATGGGCCGCTGCTGGCCGTCCACCTCACAGCCTTCGATGTTCGATACGAGCGCGAAATCGACGCCGTAGCGGTCCATCGAGCCGAGCAGCATGGCTTCCGGCATGTCAAAGGTCAGGATCGTGCCGATGTGCACGTGGCAGTCGATGATCATGGTGCGGTCTGCCCTCATTCCCCTTACCCCCCCATGGGGGAACAGGCCGGTATGGACGGACGAGGCAGGCCTCGTCCCTACGCCGACCCTTGTAGGGACAACGCCTGCGTTGTCCGCTGCGACGAACGCGCGGCTCAGCCCTTCACCGCGCCGCTGGTCAGCCCGCCGACGATGTGATCCTGGAGCGCGATGTAGATCACGACGATGGGAATCGCACCCAGGACCGCCCCGGCGGAAAACGCGCCCCAGTTCGAGCCGTAATCGTACTGGATGAAGCTCTGCAAGCCGAGCATGAGCGTGTATTTGTCGTTGTCCTGCAAGACGATACGCGCCAGCGCCCAATCGCTGTACACGCCGACGAAGGTCAGAATGCCGACCACGACCAGGATCGGGCGCGCCAGCGGCAGAATCAGCCGCCAGAAGATCTGCCAGTGCGTCGCGCCATCCACCATGGCCGACTCGTCAATATCGCGCGGGATCGAGTCGAAGAAGCCCTTCATCAGCCAGACGTTGATGCCCATCGCGCCGCCCAGGTAGAGCAGGATCAGCCCGCCGTGGCTGTTCAGGCCCAACCAGGGGATGTACGCCCCGATCTGCCGCATGAGCGCGTAGAGCGCGACCATCGTGAGCAGGATCGGGAAGACCTGGATGACCAGGATGCCGAGCAACAGCTGCCGGCGAAAGCGAAACCGGAAGCGCGAGAAGCTGTACGCCGCGAGCGTGGTTACCGCCACCGACAGGACCGACGCGACGCTGGCGAGCAGGATCGAGTTGCCCATCCAGCGCAAAAACGGCTCTTCCAGGATGCTCTCGAAATTACGGAGCGATGGAGCCGCCGGGATGAACTGGTCGGCGCTCAGCCCACCACGCGGATTGAAAGCCGCCGAGATGGTCCACAGGATCGGATACAGCGTGAAGAGCAGGATCACCACAGCCAGAATCGCCTTGAGGACGAGCTGAATCCGCTTGCGCCGGAGCTTCTGCCGCCGCAGGCGCGCCGCCTGATCCGCGCTGTACGCCGCGCCCCGCACATCAGGCATTTTTGCCCACCTCTTCCCAGGACCGGATGAAACGCCACTGAAAGAGCGTGATCATCACCAGCATGACGAAGATCAGGATCGAGATGGCCGACGCATAGCCGTATTCCTGCCCGGCCCCCGTGCCGAACGCCAGCCGGTACACGTAGCTGATCAGGATGTCCGAATGCCCGGCGGGCGTCGACGCGCCGACCATCGGCGGGCCGCCATCGTTGAACAGGAAGACCGTGTTCAGCGAATTGAAGTTCAGCGCGAACGATGCGACCAGCAACGGCCCAACGCCCACCAGGAGCAGCGGCAGCGTGATGCGCCAGAAGCGCTGCCACGCATTCGCCCCGTCGATCTGCGCCGCTTCGTAGATGTCGCCGGGGATGGCCTGCAGCGCGCCGCTGTTCACCAGCATGAAATACGGATAGGCCAGCCACACGTTGATGACGATGATCCCGACTTTCACCCACAGCGGATCGGAGAAAAACGGCGGCCAACCGACCGGCTGGCCAAAGATGCTTTGCAGCGTGCGGGCCAGCGCGCCGTTGAGCGGATTGAGCAGCCCGCGCCACATGAGCACCGTGATCACGCCGGGGATGGCATAGGGGATGATGAACAGCGCCTTGAGCACCTTCTGAAAGGGCACGTTTCGCCCGAAGACGAGCGCAATGAGCAGGCCCAGGCTGAAGGACAGGAATACCGTCAGGAAGGCGTAAGCGCACGTCCACAGGAAGATGCGCAAGAGCGGCTCGCGGAACGATGTGTTGCTGAAAAAGCGGGCGAAATTGCGCGCCCCGACGACCACCTCGTAGCCGGGGATGAGCTGCGCGCCGTCAGCGGCGGTGAAGAAGCCGAGTTCATCGTCGGCAGTGTAGGCGACTCCCGCGCTGCGGTCCAGGAACGAGTCGCTGGCGGCATCGTAGACGTAGCGCTGCTCCAGTTCCGCCGCCACGCCCAGCCGCCCTGTGATCTGCACGACGCGCGGCGGCTCGCCGAAGGTCAGGTTTTGCAGCGCCGAGACGGATTGCACGGTCTGGACGCGATTCAGCCGCTCGTGGCCCGTGATCGCGACCGGCGCGCCGTTCTCATCCAGCGCGCCGATGTCGATGCCCCGCGCCGGGGCAGCGCCCGTGGGGAAGGCGAGAAAGCCATCGCCGTCCGCCGGTTGCAGCCACAGGGCAAACGCGCCATCTGCCGACCGGAAGGCGGTGTACTGGTACGTCTGGCCCGTATCGGGAAGGTACTGCCGGTTCTCCAGCACGTGAATGGCCTGCACCTTGGGCAAAAGGTGGCCGGTCCCGTAGTTGGTGAAGGCGATGTACACCATGAACAGGATCGGGTATACCGACAGCAGCAGCATGAGCGACAGGCCGGGCGACAACCAGCGCAGGGGATAGGCGTCTCGGCGCAGGAACACGACGTTCAGGCCCAGTGTGATCACGCCGAGCATGGCCGCAAGCTGCCAGTAGCCATCGCTGAGCAGCACATACACGAACAGCGAGGCCATCGCGTCGGCGGCCATGAGGGCCACGAGCCGCGCGCCGAGGCTCAACAAGGACAAACGTGGAGAAGCGAACCGCTGCATCTCACCACGCTCTTGGGTGGGGCGGGGGCGGACCGGCGATGTACCTGCCCGCTCCCGCCGGTTCAGTGCGCCTGCGAACCCTCACCCCCGGCCCCTCTCCCTCATGGAGAGGGGTGAGGGAGCCGGAAGTTCTCCGTTTTTCTCCTCTCTCGTCATGAGGGCGAGAGGGGCCGGGGGAGTGAGGGTCAACCCAACACCCGGTGTGCTCTTCCTATAGCCCGCCCTTTCCCTCATGGAGAGGGGTGAGGGAGCCGGAAGTTCTCCGTTTTTCTCCCCTCTCGTCATAAGGGCGAGAGGGGCCGGGGGAGTGAGGGTCAACCCAACACCAGACGATACCGACACGCCCTACTCGCCCGTGATCGCAGCGCGAATCTGCTCCGCCGCGTTCTTCAGCGCCGACTCGGGCGTATCCGCTTCCTGCTCCACGAGCAGAATGGCGTTCTGCCACGCTTCCCAGACCGATCCCATTGCCGGGATGGCGGGCGTGGTATAGCCGTTCAGCGCCGCGTGGGCGATCCCGGCCAGGTCGGGGTCTTCGATGACATCCCACAGCGGCAGATAGGCATACGCACGCTGCTCAACCTCGTACAGGCCCTGGAAAATCTCCGGCGTGGCGACGAACTCGGTCAGGAACACCTGCGCCAGAAGCGGCTCCTTGCTGAAGGCGCTGACCATGAAGCCCTGCGCATCGGTGAAGGGCCGCGCCGGGAACTCCCCGCCGGGCAGGTCGCTGATGGCGTAGTTGACGCCCGACTCGCGGATGCGGTTCAGGAACCAGGGGCCGGTGATGATCATCGCCGCCTTGCCCGATTCGAACCAGCTGACCATCGTCTCGCCGTCCACGTTGCGCGGTTGCAGCCCGTCGTCGAGGAA
Organism: Anaerolineae bacterium; assembly: GCA_020851855.1. GTDB lineage: Bacteria > Chloroflexota > Anaerolineae > Aggregatilineales > UBA2796 > JADZBY01. Next base: position 591 of record JADZBY010000317.1, on the reverse strand, counting down.
GTCCTTGTACCACTGCAACGCGGCCACCGATTCGGGCGCGCCGATACCCAGATCGTCGGCGTTGTACGAGCCGTCCTCGTTCTGGCCAAAGACGTAACCGCCAAAGGACGTGATGACCGGGAAGAAGTGGTACGGATCGCCCGACTGCCGGACGAAACCGTACTGGTTCGTGTCGATGTTGTCCGTATTGTTCGCCGTCAGTTCCCGCGAGAGGGCCACGACGTCATCCCAGGTGGCGGGCGCTTCGGGGACGAGGTCCACGTTGCGGAAAAAGGCGACGTTGTCGATGGCGATGGGCATCCCGTACAACTCGCCGTTATAGGTCATGCCCGCCAGCCCAGCCGGGCTAAAGTCCGCGGCCTTGTCCTGAAGGTCAATCGGGGTCAGCAGGCCGCCGCTGACCAGCTCGCCCAGGAAGTTGCCAAAGCCGACGATGATGTCCGGCCCTTCACCGGCGGGCGCGGCCACCAGGAAGCGGTCGAACACCTCGCCGTAGCCCATGCTCACCACGGTGACCGGAATCTCGTACTCGTCCTGGAAAGCGCCCACCAGGTCGCCGAGCGCCGGGCCGACCAGCTGGTCCGCCCAGAT